>QMVD01000077.1 GCA_003660925.1 Nanobdellota archaeon | reverse complement strand
TGAGGTTTCCAACACTCATAATCTCAGCCCCCATCCTTTTTTTCTTGGGAGAAAAATCACCAGGATTCCTACTGGGATTGCTCCTCGCTCTGACGTTCCAAGGCTTCCTGGACCTGTTCACTTGGGGAGGTTTTTTTCACTCTCCCATCGAGTTCACCTATTATAATTTCTTTGGAGAGGGCTCGTACCTCTTCGGGGAGGAACCATCGGAATTTTACTTGGTGCACCTTGCGAGTCACTGGGGCCCTCTGATCCTCGTATCACTTCCGTATGCCATCTACGCTGGCGTCTTTGGGACGCGTAAGGAGAAGCTGTTGTCGGATTCCATTTTACTCCCTCTTTTCCTTTTCTCCCTTGTCAGTCACAAGGAATACAGGTTCATCTTCTTTCTGATCCCTCCCCTTATCCTGTTCTTCTCCAGGGGCCTTTTCCTCTTTCTCAAGAAATTTAAGGCGAAGAAAGAGTACCTTAGAGTGCTCTTATTCGTTTTCATCCTCTCTTTGGCCCTCTCCCTCGGCCGAAACTGGTCCCCAAAAAAAGACCTCTGCTCCGCGATGGAGCTCGTGGGAAAACAAGATGATCTTAAGTCTCTCTTGGTCTTTGAGACTTGGTCGGAGACATGCGGCTACTCTTATCTACATAAAGATGTCCCACTTTATTTCTTCCCAGCCCAAGACCAATGGCTACCTAAGATAAATGAGGTGAGGAACCTCACCTATCTTAGACAATTGGTAAGGGAGGAGGTGAACTATATCATTTGCACTAGCGAGAAGAGCGGGACCATACTGGACTTCGAAGCCAACACTGGTTTGAACGTCACGGAAATTTGTCTCAAGGAGACATCCCCTTATTTCGAGGAGTTTAAAAGAATTGGAAACACCATCATTTTGAGGAGGAGATGAAGAGGGCTTTTCTGAGGGAAGAGAAGATTTTTCTCCTCCTTTTGTTTTCTTCTTTTAACATCTTAATTCTCCTTTTTGCTAAGGAGTGGCCCAACTACATAGGGTATGATGTGTTCCTCTCCAGCACACCCCCTACTCGGCTAGCTCTTTTAGAGTCTTTTTTGTTTTCTCTACCTTTCGGTCCAATAGTCCAAGTTTTCTCTTTCCTATTCGGATTAGTGTTCATGTACCCTCTGGCCTCAAGACTGACGAGGGACAGTCTCATCTTCCTCATCCTGACGATCTCCCTTAGCCTTTGTACCCTGACCATACTCTTGTTCACTATGGGTGCGCTAGGTTTAGGCCTCTACCTCTTTCCCACGCTACTTTTATGCCTGATGCTATACCTCATACAACGAGCCCTCTTTCGAGTTAGAACATTTAAATTCACCGTCCCTGAACTGGGGTTGTTGGAAAAAGCCACCTTTTCTTTAATCATCCTAGTACTCTCCCTGCTTTCGTTTAGGACGTTATACTTCCCCTTCATAGCTGCAGATACCCTTGGGAGGTATGGAATAGAAGCAAAGTTCATGTACCTCTCACGAAGGTTGATGTCCCTGAATGACTATCCTCTTCTAATCCCTCTCTCTTATCTGTACACTTACCTTTGCTTTGGTGGTGTAAACGAGCACTTAGCGAAGATTATCGACGTGATCTTCACGTGGATGATGGTTTCTTCCGTATATTTGTTCGGCAAGAGCCTTTTCAACAGAAAGGTGGGCTTCCTCTCAGCACTTTCTTTTTGCCTGTTTAGTTGGTTTGCCGTCGGTGATCCTCTTTCCCTCTCCTATGATGGCTTAGAGGCTCTTGACATTCCCTCTACTTTCTTCTTCACGACTTCCCTTCTCTTTTTCCTCCTGTACTTGATGGAGAAGAGGGAGGAACTAGCAACACTCTCCGGTGTGATGTTGGGAATCGGGTTGTGGTGTAAGCATTCCTTATTGATCTCTTTTCCCTCTTTCTTCCTCTTGGCGGCGGTGATGAGTCTGCACAGGAAAGAGGGAAACATCGCGAGAGGATTTTTGGTTATCTTACTATTCTCTCTCGTCATTTGTCTCTCTTTTTACGCGTCGAACCTGAGATTCAGGGGCTACTTGTACGAGCAGATAACCTACGTAGACACACAGTTCTATAATCCCATAAAGCTGCCTCAAATCATCTCAAATGCCCTCATGCACAGAGAAAAATTGGTGTTCTTTTTCTTCCTCTCCCTACCCATTGCTCTAAAGAAACATCGCGTGAAGACATTAACCATACTACTTTCGATTCTTCCAATCTTCTTGTATTGGGCCCTTGTGTACGCTAAGGTCCCCCGCTATCTCCTGCTGATCTCCGCGCCATTATCCGTTTTCCCCGGATTGTTCTTCGAGGAATTAGCGAAGAAGGAAATCGAGATGTTCTTCCTTATAATTCTCTTCCTGCTCCCCGAATCCCTTTACTTGTCCGCGGGAAGAGAGTTCTTCGTGAGGATCGTCAACGACCCTTTCATGAGTGAGGATGAGAAAAGGTCTCTTGTGCTAGGGGACTTGTACGAGTTGGCGAAGTTCTTGAAGGAGAACACTACAGGAGGAGTATATCTCGCGGGGGACTCATTACTGGCTAGTTATTTTTTGGAGAACAGGAAATTCGGCGGATGGGTGCCCAAGGGTATGTGG
>QMVD01000076.1 GCA_003660925.1 Nanobdellota archaeon | reverse complement strand
TCTAAGGAATTGGTCCCAGGGGACATAATCTTACTAGAAGAAGGAGATGTTGTCCCAGCAGACGCCTACTTGTTGGAAGCCATGAGCCTGACCGTGGACGAGTCCATTCTGACAGGTGAATCTTTGCCCGTGAGGAAGAAAGTCTGCGTGCTCCCAAAGCGCACGCCAATTCACGAGAGGAGGAACATGGTCTTCATGGGGACCACTATCACCTATGGGAGGGGGAAAGCGGTCGTGGTCTCCACAGGGATGGAAACAGAGTTCGGGAAGATAGCTAAATTGGTCCAAATCGAGGAGGGGAAAACCCCCTTGCAAGAGCATTTGGAGAGGTTAGGTAGGTTCTTAGGATTACTCGTCATCTTGATATGCATCTTCGTCTTTGGGTTGGCTGTTTATGAGGGGGGAGATCTCTTGGAAAGTTTTGAATTGTCAGTGAGTTTAGCAGTATCCGCGGTCCCAGAGGGCCTCCCTGCAGTCATAACCTTGGCTTTGACCTTAGGTGTCCAACGCATGGTGAGGAGAAATGCCTTGATGAGGAGGCTCTCCTCCGTGGAAACCTTGGGGGTGGTCGACTACATCTGTTCGGACAAGACAGGGACCATAACGAAGAACGAGATGACTGTTAGGAAGATCCTCACTTTTGATCAAGAATTTGATGTCACTGGGGTTGGCTTCTCCCCGAAAGGTGAGATCATCGGGAAGCAAGGAGTGGTGGACGTCTCCTCTTTTCCAGAATTGGAGATGCTGATAAGGGTGGCCAGACTTTGCAATAACGCCCACTTGATAAAGCACGAGGGAAAGTGGACAGTCATTGGGGACCCCACAGAAGGGGCTCTGCTCGTGCTCGCTGCCAAGGCCAACCTGATGGAAGAAGATAAGAAGTACGTCAAGGTCAAGGAGATATTCTTCGACTCCACGAGGAAGAGGATGAGCACCATAAACTCCTACCTCGGGAAGAAGTACGTCATGTGCAAGGGGGCCGTCGAGAGCCTACTATCCGTTTCCAAATATGTGATGGTGAGGGGAAAAGTGAAGAAGTTGGATGAGAGGATGAGGAAAGAGATCTTGAAACAAGGGGAAAGGCTGGCGAAGAAGGCTTACAGGGTGTTGGGATTCGCCTACAAGGAATACAGGGGAGGGGAACCTGAAGAGGACCTCATATTCTTGGGCATGGTCGGCATGATAGACCCTCCAAGACCAGAGGTGAAGGAGGCATTAAGGCTCTGTAAGGAAGCGGGCATCAGGGTCATGATGATAACAGGGGATCACAGGGACACCGCCATCGCGATAGCCAAGGAGGTCGGGCTCTATGGGAAGAAAGGGAGAGTGGTGATGGGTGAAGAAGTGGAGAGGATGAAGGAAGAAGAGTTAGATAAGATTGTGGAGGATATCATCATATGTGCTAGGGCCTCCCCTCAATCCAAGGTCAAGTTAGTGGAGTCCTTGAAGAGGAAGGGACATAGGGTTGCAGTCACTGGGGATGGGATAAACGATGCCCCTGCTTTAAAAGGGGCGGACATAGGGGTAGCGGTTGGGTCGGGGACAGATGTCACGAAACAGGCCTCTGACATGGTCATCTTGGACGACAACTTCGCCACTATCGTGGCGGCCATAGAGGAAGGGAGGAGCATCTTCGATAACATCAAGAAGTTCGTGAGGTTCCTCTTGTCCGCCAATTTCGACGAGATCGCCCTAGTGGTCACAGCCTTCCTCATGAGGCTCCCCTCCCCCTTTACTCCCCTACAGATCCTCTGGATCAACTTACTCACGGACGGTTTGCCCGCGCTGGCCCTAAGCGCGGAGCCGAAGGATCCTGACGTCATGAAGAGCAAACCCAGGGATCCCAACGAGTCCATCATAAGACACTTGCTGAAATACAGCATCTTCGCAGGATTATTAGCCTTCATCATAGAGGTCTTCTTGTTCTTTGACGAGCTCGCAGTATCCCCACAATACGCGCGCACCTTGGTCTTCTCCACTTCAGTGTTCTTCGAGATATTCCTCGTCTTCTCCGTAAGGACGGAGAAGAGGTTCTACGAGGCGCCCATGAATAAGTACTTGGTCTTGGCGGTCCTGATTTCCTCCCTATTCCAATTCCTGGCGATCTATCACCCATTCTTTTCCTCCATCCTGGATACCGTTCCCCTTTCATCCCATGATTGGCTCTTGGTGTTCTCAGCTTGTTCCGTGGGATTACTAATCCTCGAAGCGTTCAAGCACAAACTAATTAAATAGTCCGAACCTCTTTCTCCTATGTTTCAAATACCCTTGGAGGACATAGTTAAACGCATAAAAGAGGAGAGGGGTTTGGAAGAGGAGAAGATTATGGAGATGATAGAAAGGAAGGTCTCTGAGTTGAAAGGGTTGGTAACTAGGGAGGGAGCTGCCCACATAGTGGCTAATGAATTGGGGGTCCAGCTCTTAGAGGATATGGGAAGGAAGGAGTTACAGCTTAAGAATCTCATCCCTGGCCTGAGGAACGTGACAGTGGTGGGGAGAGTCTTGAGAGTGTTCGAGGGAAGGGAGTGGCAAAAAGGGGATAGGAAGGGAAAAGTGGCCTCCTTCATCATAGTGGATGGCACAGGGAGGACCAGGGTAACCATATGGGATAAG
>QMVD01000075.1 GCA_003660925.1 Nanobdellota archaeon | reverse complement strand
GTCTTGTCCTTGCTTCCCCCATCCACGATGACGAACTCATCCGGTCTTCTCGTTTGCTTGATGATGGACTTCAAGAGGTCTTCTATCGTGTCCTCCTCGTTCAGGACGGTGCATATCAGCGAGACCTTCATCATATTTAAACAGGACGCTTTTTTATTAACCTAATGATAGCCATCATTCTTGGAACGAGGGCGGAGCTCATAAAGACATTCCCTCTCATGCTCGAATTGGAGAGGAGGAAAAAACCCTACATCTTCATCCACACGGGGCAACACGGTTTAGGGAAATTATGCGAAGAATTCGGTGTCAAGAAACCCGATGTGGTCTTGAGTAAACCTCCGGAGAAGACCACGAAGTTCTGGACCAAGGTGGGAAAGGCCATCGCTTGGAACCTCGCCATCATCCCGAGGATAAAACTTTCCTTGAGAAAGATAGAAGGTCTGAAATTCGTCATTTATCATGGAGATACGATGAGTACAGCGAGCGCGGCCATCGCTTCATCCGAATTCTTGAATCCTTTCAAGTCGTGGATGAACGTACACTTGGAGGCAGGATTGAGGAGCGGTTCCCTATTTGAACCGTTTCCAGAGGAGATCTCAAGGAGGATAGTGACGCTCTTCAGCGACATACTGTTCGCCCCAAGTGAGATAGCTGCCAAGAATCTCAGAGGAAGGAAACATGTTTATCAAGTGGGGAACACCATAGTCGACTCCATCCTCCTCTCTATTAAACTAGCCGAAAGGAGGGGTTATAAGAGCCCAAAAGGGAAGTACGCCCTCATGACCATTCACAGGTATGAGAACATAAAGAACGAGAAGCGATTGGCGAAGATCGTGGAGATCTTGAGACACTCTCCCATAACGACCTATTGGCCCATGCACGATAACACGAGGAAGCAGTTGGAGAAGTTCGGGCTCATGGAAAAGGTGAAGAAGATGAAGCACGTGAGGATAACCAGGCTCAAGACCTACGTGGAGTTCTCCTTATGGCTCAAGAATGCCAAGTTCTTGATAACGGATGGGGGGAGCATCCAGGAGGAGAGCCTAACTCTGAAGAAACCTTGCATCCTGCTGAGGAAAAGAACGGAGAGGGTAGCGGGCCTCTACACGGGGATAAACTTCCTCACGGGTTTGGACGTGGAATACGCGAGAAAGTTGCTTCACGAAGTAGTGGACATGAAAATCCCAAAGTTCAAAAATCCGTACGGAGATGGAAAAGCAAGGAAGAAGATCGTGGACATCTTGGAGGGGCTTGAGTGAAAAAGAAGAGAGGGGGATGGTGGGGAGAACTTGACGTCTATGATTACCTCGCGATCGCGATCGTTCTCTTAACTTTCGTGAGCAGGATAGCACTATCGCCTCACTGTCTATGGATAGATGAGGCAAGGGAGCTGAGCATCGCAAGGAACCTACTGAGGACGGGTAAGACAACTTATCTTAGATCCCCTTGGTCCCAACACCCCATCATGTTCTACTTCCTCATAGCCCTTAACTTTCTCCTCTTCGGCTTCACGGACTTCGCCGGACTTTTGATCCCCATGACCCTCGGTTCCCTCACCGTCTTATTAATTTACCTCATTGGGGCCGAGATGGGAAACAAGAAATTGGGTTTGATCGCATCGTTGTTACTGGCATTTCATCCTTTGTTCTGGTTCCTATCAGACAGGATATTGAATGATGTCCCAGTCACCTTCTTCATCACTTTATCCATTTACCTCTTCCTGAAAGGGGAAAAGGATGATAAGTACATGTGGTTGGCTGGCATTTCCTCAGCCTTGGCAGTGCTCACGAAAGTGGTTGCCATTTCCCTATTTCCCTTTTACCTCATCTACTTAACGGTGAAACGCAGGGAGAAGTTCCTTTTTGAGAGGAAATATTGGGTGGCCCTCGGTCTCTTCTTCCTCATCTTTTCCTCATGGATGTTGAAGAATTACTTGGACTTTGGTTACTTCCTGCCACTGGAACTTTACATAGGAAGGATCACCGCGGGTCAAGAGGTATTAGATGCCCAGCCACCACAATATTATCTCCTTAATCTTCCCAGCATTTTGAGGTGGTGGCTATTCCTCCTCTTCACGTGGGGGCTCTTTTGTTCTTACCTCAGGAGATTTAAAGATACCTTCCCTTTTGTGTTATACGCATTGGTATTCTTTATCATCATTTCCTCACAAACCGTCAAGGTCCCAAGGTACCTATTACCCATGTTACCCCCCATCGTCCTCGTATCTGCTGTGGGACTCGATAAGTTGATGAGGGACTTCAAGACTTCTGGGCTCCTTTTAGTCTTCACGATCTTGCTCTTCGTCTTGTATTCTTCCACCTCTGAGGCCACAGCCCTCATAAGATCCAAAGCAAAGGGATTCTGCGGCCTCAAGGATGTCGGAAATTGGCTTAAACCCGTCATAGGAGACAAGGGGATCATAGCAGGCTCGACCATGCAGATTGCCTGGTACGCTGACACGAACAACGTTTATGGCTTCCCAAGGAACGAATCGAGCTTCGACGATTTCGTGAAAGAGAACAACATCTCCTTCATAGTTGTGGACGCTTGGGAGAGAACGCAACCAAGATACGTCTACATGCCAGTAGAAGGAGGTTATGCTTTTTGGTATCCTTACTTCCTCAACAGGTCTATCTATCCCGTT
>QMVD01000074.1 GCA_003660925.1 Nanobdellota archaeon | reverse complement strand
AATACAGGCAGACATTTCGAAGGATAGGGGACAAAGTGGCGGAACTGTGCCACACCTCTCAGGGAAAGGCCGTCAAGGAAATAGTGCCATACTTGGGGTTCTTCCTCAAGAGCGAGAAGTTCAGGGAGTGGGCAGAAGAGGTGTTCACCTCAGAAGAGCTCAATTTCTTAGCTAACCTCAGCTGAGACCCTTACCTTGGAGCTGATCAAGTTCACTTTCATCTTCTCTAGTTCATCGAGGAAGACGTACCCCCCTTCAAAGGACTCCTTCCAGTAACCATACTCCCAGCTCGAGAACTCGTCCGGGAGGAGGTACACTTTCGGGTCTTTGTCCCCTTGAACTTCCACCCACATGAAATTCGTGCCCGCGGATAGGTTTCCAGGATATAACTTGGAGTATGGCACGAACGCGATCAGAGCCCCTTTATCATCCCTCTTCCCTAACCACACGCACTTTTCTTGATTCACCTCCTCATAACTTATGTTCTTGAACGTGGACTCCTCCCCTTGGAAGTACATGTAGTAATCGTCGTCCCCATTCACGCTCCAGAACGGGCCGAACCTCACCCTTTCAGGACCAGATACTTCAACTAGGATGAATGGGTTGAAGGCGAAGATCGTGAAGTTGTAAAACACATTCAAAGCCTGAGCACCTATCTTTATCGCAGCTGGTCCACTCTCGAGCACTGTAAAGTCAGACAAGCTAAAGGCCTCATGAGTTCCATTGAATGTGTACCACTTGTTCGCGCTAGCGAACCAGTTAGGAGAGCCCTCATAACTGAAATAATGGTCATCAAAGTCCCATTCTATGAAGGAATTGCTGACCTCAAGGTCACTCTTGTTGAAAGAGAGGTCTGATCCCTCAGCGTGGATTATGGACTTATTATCATAATACACGTAGTATTTTCCACTTCCCAGGATGGAGAGAAGACTTCTGCTCTCGTAGTGTTCCTTTATCTCCTCCCCACTTAGCACTCTCGTGTAAACTCTGACTTCGTCGATGAGGCCATTCCAGAAGCTACTCGGTGAAGCGCCAGACCAGTAAGCACCCACGTAGAAGGAACTGCCAGGTAAGTTGGACCAATCCGTTATGTTCTTCACGTTCGTCCCGATTAACTTGCCATTCAAGTATAACTTATGTTCTCCTGTTGACTTGTCGTATGTCATCACCACGTGATACCACCTACCTGGTTCTATGCTCCCCCCTTGAATGGTGCTCTGTGAGTCCGGATTGGAGTAGTTTCCGACTATCGCTCCGTAGACCTTCCCGTAGTACTGCCTTATGTAAATAGTCCCCATGCTGCTCGTCTTCGCTAGGACGAATCTCGATGGTTCGGAAGAAGGGGAGTAAGACAAGAACCAAGCCTCTAGCGTGAACGACGCGCTTGAGGGGTCAAAAACCCCTCCTCTTTGGACATAGTCGTTTTGTCCGTCAAATTCTAAGGCACCGTTGAACTTCCCCGTGACCCAGTCAGGGCCCTCTTGATCGAGATATAGCTCGTAGTTGTCGCCTTGGGAGAAACCTGTGAGCTCCGTGGAGAAGTACAATACCCTGTAAGAGGCACTCACGTAATCGTAATCCGCGATGGTAGTCGTTTGCCCAGCTGCGGCCCCGCTCGTGGCCTTGAAGGTCCATCCATTGTAAAAATCGTCCGAAGTGGACAAGCTATCGTCATCCACACACTGAGTCGAGTTCGTGTCTGCCACGTCCGCTGTGCTCGAGACTTGATAGTAATAGAGAGTGCCATCGTTACCGTTGCCGCTCGAATCATGAGCCGTGCTTCCAGATCCTTCGTCGAAGTGATAGGTTAAAACGTTATACTCGTCTGGCGTTTCATATGGATACTCAGCCTCCGCGTGAAGTTGGGAGGGCATGACATTACCGTACTCGTCCGTTATGACTACATCCTCTGCATTAGGAAGACTCGTGCGAAAGACCACAGGCCATTTTTTCCTGTTTTGTGCCACGTAAATTTGCTTCCTCCAGGCAGGTGTGCTTTCTGGAGGTTTTAGATATATCATCAACTCTCCCTGTGACGTCGCCCCACATGTTCCAGTGTTCCCCTTCGGGGGATTAGATCCCAAGCCACAATTGCAACACCAACCACTCCTGTTAAAGAAGTTATCTAGATCCACTCCTATTTGCCAATTGGCGCATCTCCATGTACATGCTCCTCCCGTGTCCCAGAAGTTGAACTTGTTCTCCCCTTCCACCAACCATTCGCTTGGTATGTCAAACCTCACCCACGCCCAATCAGAACTTTGAGGCGTGGAACCGTAATCAAGGCCGAAGATGGCACACCAATCAAAAGTCAAAGTTTTAGATGGATCATCATTCACCCTCAGACGATAGTCATTCTCCGCAGTGGCATTACAATTGATGGCTCTGCCATATATCCACAAGGAGTAGTTCCCAGGCACGATGTTACTCACATTTAACCACTTGTTCGCACCATCATCACTAGTGTCTCCCGTCGCTAGGTCATCCCTTTCGTCGTCATCGTCTCTGAAAAGATACCTCGTAGGGCCTTCGTACCAATCGGGTTGTCCGGAATAGTTCTCGTAGACTTCCTCCCTCTCCCTGCTTATAGACACGAGATAACCGAAACCGCCCATGAAGTCGGAAAGCGTGTTTTTGTACAAAGACATGAGAGAATCCTTGCTTTCTTCTCCACCGACTTCCACCGCCAAGTTT
>QMVD01000073.1 GCA_003660925.1 Nanobdellota archaeon | reverse complement strand
TCGGTTTCAGCTCCATAACTTTTAATTAACTTTCTCCCTTTTTAAAAACGTGCCCCGGTAGCTCAGCGGTAGAGCGCCTGCCTCGTAAGCAGGAAGTCGAGGGTTCAAATCCCTCCCGGGGCTCTAGATGGGGATCAGCATCGTCCCTCATCACCTCATGAACTTCTACCTTCACTACTATCTGTGGGGTGACTTCTTTGACAGGCTGATTCCTCATTACGGGATTGCCTACGCGGAGAACGCGAAGTCCCTCTGCCGACTGCTCTTCTCAGGGGATGTAGAGGTTGAGGTCAAGCTGTACATCCCGGATTCCATATGCTTCCCTCAGGGGAGCAGGAAGTGCGAGAAATGCTTGGAAAAGGTGATCGAAGGAAGGGTCGACGAGCTCTACGTGTTATCTAAGAGGGTCGGGGAGATGGAGAACCTTCTTTACTTCAACTTGAAACCAGGTGAGTTCTCTTCTCGCGAGATAGTGGACGCCATACGCAAGGCCTCGAAGAAGTTAAGGAAGATCGTGCCAAAAGAGATATCCAACATCGAGGGTTACCTGGTTCGCTCTCCCGACTCCTCCTTAAGGGACTTTCCAGAGGTTGTGAAGTTCAGTAACTCAAGGATTTACGGAGAATTGGCGCATCTTTCCCTCAAACTCTTGGGTGACGGTGAACTCCGAGACCTGAGGGCCCGCTACTCTGACTTGCTGAAAAAGGATGACGTCCAGTTGTTCGAAACGGTACTGGATGGCTTGTGATCACTTCTCTTTCCACTTCTTCACGTATTCCTCCAGAGGGAGCCACTGGGATATCTGCTTTTTAATCTGAGGAAGGAGTATCTTCTCCTCCACCAGCCTCACGTTCTCCTCACTTAAGGATTCCCTGATCTCCTTGGGCACGTCGGAGATGTCCAGGATGATGATTGGCTTTCTGACCTCGAACCTCTCCATCAACATCCTCGCGTGTTTCGGCCTGGTGCAGATGATAACATCCGCCCACTTTATGTCTCCATCTTTCAGCGGATTTCTTGCCCCTTCCCTGGCTCCTCTATACCTGGTTTCGTATCCTAAGGAGGACAGGTAGTTCGCACACACCCTACTCCTATTAGCCCCCTCAGAACACAGGCACAGGACCCTCATGCTCCATCTTAACCCCAAGGGCTTATAAACTTGAGCCCGCAAATCTTAAAAACTCCCCTCTCAAAAATTAACCAGGAAAGGGGGAGGTGAAAATGGGTCTGTTTGGCAGGAAGAAAAAGGCTGTGGAGGCCTTGAAGAAGATCCTGAGCCCTGCGTATAGGGTGAAGGTTGGGATCGAGGCTTCTAAGACATGGAAGGCATTGGAGTACTTCTATCAGAGTGAGGCCATACAGGATTTGCCGTATGCTCCCCTGTTCGGGCCTAACTTGGAAGAACTTGTTAGATTGAAGGATGAGAATCCAGAAGCGTGGGAAGAGGTGTGGAAACCTTTCGTAAAGGAAGGGGGGAAGATCTACGAACTGCTTGGAGTAGGATACATAGATGGGAAGTTGGTCAAGCAGGAGGTGGAGAAGGGGTTGGAGATCATGTTAGATTATTGGAATGATATAAAGGATGAGTGGTGGACCCATTTCAAGAAGCCTGGGGATTTCTGGAGGAACAGAATAGAATGGATTATGGAGGGGTATAAGAAATGGATTAAAAAGAATGGAGAAAAGTATGTAAACAAGGTAAACAATGTTCAGTGGCTACCAGTAGGGGAGGAGGTGTATGCTGAAATTGAAGGTTTGCCAGTAATTTATTGTCCTATGGAAGAACGTGTAAGAGAAAGTACGTGTATGGCCCTTGCTCATGCAATAGCATCTGTGGACGAAAATGCCAGGAGAGGTCTTGAAAGAGCACTTGAGAGTTGGAGGCCTACTTTTAAGAGACCTCTTGAAGGGGACGTGGCTTTACACTATGTTTACCTACATAGTGAACCTTTTGTTTCATTGGCATTTTATAAGGTACCAAAAGATTACGAGAAGCCCTTACGTTTAAACGAAGTTATAGATGGTGTACGTTGGGATATAAAGGAGCCGTTTTCTGCCGCTAGTGATGATGAGCTCACTGGCACAGCAATGGTTTATTACATGGATAAGGATAGGTTTCACAATTTCAATGCAAAGAGTCAGAGAAACTTAAAGCAAACATGGGTTTATTGGGATGGGATCCTTGAGAGATTAGAAGAGTTAGGGTTTGCAAAAGTGGCTAAGGTAAAAGCTAGGTAAAAAACTTTATAACCTTCCTTAGTTCTTTCTTCTTTCATAATGAGGGCGTCCTGAGCTTATCCGAGTTCTATCTTGATCCCGCCGATCCTCTTCGCCACGAAGTTGTAGAGTATCGCTGAAAAGAGGTTCGCGATGAACATGATGGGAATCATCATCAGATAAGCCACTGCGGAAGTCATGTCGTAAGTAAGAGCACTGACCCCAGCTAGGATGACGAAGAAGATCGTTTGCATCATGGTCAGGACCATGGCGAAGGAGACCGTGTCGATTCTTTTCAATTCCTTCATGCCTTCTTCAAGGAATTTCGCCCAATAAAAGGTTATCGAAAAACAAAGGAAAGGGGGAGGGTGAGCCACTACTAACTTCTCTCTCTTTATATAAGTTTCGGCGATTTTTCCCGGGCCTTATAAAAAAATTAATAAACAAGAGGCAATCAATTATTATCGGAGGTCAAAAAGCGGTGAAACGAAATGGCCAAGAAGAAGAAAAAGAAAAAGGCTACTAAGAAGAAAGC
>QMVD01000072.1 GCA_003660925.1 Nanobdellota archaeon | reverse complement strand
GCCTGTTTTCATGTCCCAAGGAGTAGAGGTTCCTCGTGTGCCCCCAAGAATGGGAGAGAAGTTGCCTCAACTCCCTCACCGATCTTTCTATCTCGTGGATCCCCAGTAGTTTCTTTATCATACATTTCTAACGGAACCCCAGGTTTTAAACTTTACCGACGAAATGCGGATACAACTTCGAGAGGGAACTATCTTTCTTATAAACGAAGATGAGGGCTTTTATGTCATCGTTCACACAAGGTACCTCATCTAAAGTATAGTTCAGTATGAATTCCTCATCAGAGAGTTCCGCGAGGCAGTTCTCCAATCCTTCTCGGAAATTTGAGCAGTCATAACCAGAAAGGCAATTTTCTAAAGAATCCCAATCAAACCCCTCCGTGTAAGAAACAAGGCTCAGGAATGGCATGGAAAGCGATTTCTGGGCGTATTTTTCCTCGTACTTAATTTTCACACTTTCCTCTCCGAATCCTTTTTCAGGGATATTGAATGTGAGTTTTATGCGGTCCTCATACGGAACCAAATCCAGTTCCGCGTCGTTCCCGAACATTTCCACTAAGCAGTTCCTCGCGTTTTCCTCGAGCTCTTCGGGAGATTGTGAGTAAACTGTTGAGTTCAGGACACACATCTCCACCAGGAGCGAGTAGCTCAGCTCGTACTCCCTTGCTTCCACGTCGTACTTGTACATCTTCCAGATGAGGAGATGGGCCCTGTGAAGGTTTTCTTGAACTGCTGTCCTGTCCACGATCATGAGGACCAAGAGAAAGGTGAGCAAGACCATGGGAAAAAGGAACACCTGGGAACGCATATCTTTAAATAACCACCGTTTAATTAAAAATGTGCGCATAAAGGAGTATGGGGGGAAGAAGTTCCTTTACCTTGATTGTTCCTCTTGTGAGGAAGTTCCCTCCCTGAGGAATGAGAGGTGCATGGAAGAAATAAGGAAGGCTGGGAAGGTAGACAAGGTCGTCTTTTTGAAGAACTACAAGCGCATCTATGACTTGAAGACCTCTAAATCCCTGACCCTTCCGAAGTTCGCCCACATCCTGCTTTTAGAGCCGAAGGGAAGACTGGTTGAGAGATATCAAGTGAAGGGTGCGAAGATAGAGGTCAGGAAGAGAGGTAACGCTTTCTACTACATCCTCTATCCGGAGGAAGCTAAACTAAGCCCCAAGGAGATAGACGAGCTAGAAAGCTCTTTCGAGAACCTCTCCGAGAGGCCCGAGAACGACATCCTATATCGATATTCTTGGGGATACGGAGCGTTGGAACTCCTCTTCAGGGACGAGAACATAGAGGATATCTACGTGGACTCCCCTGCGGACATGCCCGTTTACGTCTATCACTCGAAGTACGAGGAGTGCAGGACCAACCTAATCCTAGAAGAGAACGAGCTCGCTAGGTTATCCTCTAAATTGAGGATGTTAAGCGGGAGACCTTTCGACAGGGCGTACCCGGTGATATACGCCGACATCCCAGAATACAACGTGAGGGCGACGGGGATAACCGAACCCTTCACCTTTAAGGGAACTGGTTTCGCCTTCAGAAAGCACAGGGAAAGACCCTGGACCCTCTCGAAATTGGTGAAGCTCAGGAGCATGACCCCAACCCAGGCAGCCATCTTGAGCTTCTTAGTGGAGGCAGAAAGTTCCATCTTGATAACCGGCCCAAGAGGAGCTGGGAAGACGAGCCTGTTAGCTGCCTTGATGCTAGAGATAGAGCCGAAGTACAGGATCCTGGTCATGGAGGACACTAAGGAGCTCCCTGTAGAACAAATGAGGAGGATAGGGTTCAACATCCAACATTTGAAGCTCGCGGTCAAGGGACAAGAGTTTGAGGTGGAACCAGAAGAGGCTTTAAGGGCCGCCTTAAGGTTGGGAGAGTCTGTCCTCATCATGGGAGAGGTGAGAGGTAAGGAGGCAAAGGTGTTGTTTGAGGCCATGAGGATAGGAGCTGCGGGAAACGTGGTCATGGGAACGATACATGGCTCCTCACCCTACGACACCTTCGACCGAATAGTGAACGACTTAGGGGTCCCGAGGACGAGCTTCAAAGCGGTAGATTACGTGGTCGCCTTAGGAACGAGGAAGGAGAAAGGAATGAGGAAGAGGGTCCTAACAGGGATATGGGAGGTGGAGAAGAGGTGGGAAGAGGAGCCGAGGTTTAGAGAGGTTAAGATATCCTGCCTGAAGCCGCTTGGGCACAAACTGGGCCTGAAGGACGTGAGGGGATACATCAAAAGGAAAGAGGCCTTGATCGAACTCTTGGTGAGGAAGGGAAGGACTGATGTGGAGCACCAAGTCCTAGCTAACAAACTCTTCAGGAGCGGGAAGTCCATTAGGAGCTTAAAAAGGGTGCTCTGAACGGGTTCTTCAAAAAATGTCATGAAAGATATATCTTCCACTCGCTCAATGATTTTAAATGAAAAGGGAGTACCAACCTCATGGAATTCTGGAACGTGCCACCGAGGATAAAGGTCCTCAAAGCCATACATCTCCTCGCGAATGGGAGGAAGAGGTGGCTCTCGAGCAACATCTTCGAGATAGATGGGGAAAAGGTCCACATAAACGGGGACGGAATATACTCTAACGGGAGAAAATACAGATATTTGGATGAATACTGCGTGGCTGCCTTGATGGAGAAGGGGCTCCTGGCCTCCTCGGAGAGGTTCGTGGAGGCCATGAAGGGTTATGAGTGGGATGATGAGAAGCACCACATCGTCTTGGAGAAAGAAGTGAAGTCCTTCTTGGAGAGAAGGAAGATATATGAGAAAGAGGTGGATGCCTTCATAAACCTAGTATGCGATGAGATCAGGCGAAAGAAGTTCAAGGTGCTGAAGGTCCCGAAGAAACAGGGTTCAATAATTCACTTCTGCAAG
>QMVD01000071.1 GCA_003660925.1 Nanobdellota archaeon | reverse complement strand
GCTCCCTTTCTGCCCTCTCCCTCAATTCCCTGAGAAAATCCATCTCTTCCACGGATTTATTTTTATAAAAATCTTATAAACTAACTTATTATCCTCTGTCAAAGAGCTGACATTACTTCTGCTCCACTCCACCCTTTATCCCATGTCCAAGGGGTGTTCTGGCACCTCTGAACCCTATCCAGAAGTTCTCCAACATCTGGCCTTGACTGTTGATTTTTGCTGGACTATGCTTTGTTAAAGCAGTTCTTGTTATCTCAACGGAAAGGGGCAGGCAGAAGGGAGGTGGGAGAAAAAGATAAGTCTTGGCCTTCAGAGTCGATAATTGATTTCCTCTCTTTCCGTTGGTGTTGAGAACCCACATTGAAAAAGGAGGTTTCTACATATAATGGCATTTAGGCCCTCAAAGCAATGGGTCATGTTTGTTGAATGCTCCCCGTTAAAATTCCCTTCTCGTTTTTGAGTATTGAGTGTGCCCTGTCCCGTGCTGTTCCTCTCGTTTGGCGTTGATTGAGCCCAGGTAACCGAAGCCCAAAGAAAAGCAGTGAGGAAGTCCTTTTGTACAGGTGCCAGAGTTGGAAAGGGGGCGCCTGGGAGAAGGCTTTTAGTATTGAACCTTTTTGGAGGAAGGAGGAACTTAAAAATAATTAAAGCCTGACGTCAAAGACGTCCTTATTGGGGAGTGGGACGATGAAAAGAAAGGGGTTTTTGACACTTGGCATGGTCTTGACCCTTCTGTGTGCCTTGGGGGCTTCAGCCCCTGTGACCTCCAAGGGTCCAGGGAAAAAGAAGATAACCTCACCGAAGAAACCCCTTCTAAAACCGATAAAGCCCTTATTACCAGATCTTGTAGTGGAAATGATATGGCTCGATGACAAGGGCTATATAAACTTCTCTTTGAAGAACGCGGGCAAGGGTAGGATCCCTGACCGAGAGCATCTACTGGGTGTGGTGAGGGTGAAATGGGGGAGGGATCAAGAGGACTTCTTCTTTGAGAGGAGGTCATCGAGGAAGAAACCTCCCGTTGACCCCAAGGGGGTGCTGAAGGCCCCTGGTGGCAAGGTCAGATACAACACCAAGATAAGGCTCAGCTCATCCGTCAAGATGAGCGTCCTTGTAGACAGCACTGGGAAGATCGCTGAGGCGAACGAGAAAAACAATTCTAAAGTCGCGACCTTGACTCCTCTCAAGGTCATATCCCGAAGGGCTGAAGAGATAAAACCGTTTCCTTCAATTCGTGGTGCCCCTTTGGGTTCTAAAGGTTTGAAACCCTTGGGAGGTGAGGGAGGACTTCCTGATCTGGTGATCAGAAGCTTTGAGATTAAGAAGGGGCCACAGGAAAGAGAGAGAGAAAGAATCTGGTGGGGAGATAAGGCAACCTATATATACAACGGGGGCGGAGAACATGAGGACATCAGTTTCTTGGTCGCAGTCGACAACATCGGCCCTGTCGACTTCGAGGGTACCTTCTCCATAACCGTTTATTGTGGCTCTATTAGGGTAAACTACCCGACACCTTACACCGTGATTCGGATCCGTGATAGCCGCCCAGCAGGTCCCACAGTACTGCCAACTTTCGTGATCACCTTACACCAATCCGATTTCATCGAGCGTGGGCTCCTCAGACCCGGCAGATATCACTTCAAGGCGAAAATAGGCACCTCAATTCCTCCTGATGCTGACACCTCCAACAACTACTCCGAGAATCGCGTGACCTTGATCCTCCGCCGTCCTCGTTTCCATCCGGTGGTGAGAGCAATTCCGATAGAAACTTTTACTTTGGAAAGCGATCCTGCCCTCACCGGATCTGTCGCGGTCAGTGGTAACGTTTATGAACATATTGAGGCCTCAAGCCATCATTGTAGAGGCTTTATAAGTTTCGATCTATCTCCTCTCTATAAAATGATAGATAAGTGGAGACGTGAAGGGTGGACCGGATTTGAGGTAAAATCAGCTACCCTTGAGATAGTACAATTGGACTACGGGAATTGGGATAAAGCAGGGGATATACTCCTTGACTGGCTCGATTACGGAGAGAGCCTCACATCTTCAGACTATGACGCTCCAATGTTTACCAACCTATACACCTTTCACTCGAATCCAGGCACTCACTCCTTTTTCACGGCAGCTTATGTTCGAGATCGACTACAAAGGAATCAACAGAAGGTCCAGTTCCGCCTCCGGCTTGCCGATGAGACATTAAAGGAGGGGAGACACAATGTTTATACCCGATACCAA
Source organism: Nanobdellota archaeon (assembly GCA_003660925.1). Taxonomy (GTDB): domain Archaea; phylum Nanobdellota; class Nanobdellia; order B33-G15; family B33-G15; genus B33-G15. The sequence goes on along the minus strand of QMVD01000071.1, from coordinate 744 downwards.
AAGCCTTGCAGGCTCATAATCAAACTGAGCCCGAGGAGACCACCCTGTGGAGTTCCACCACCCAGGGGAAGGAGGACCCTGGAAAGGTGAGGGAGGCGGTACCAAAGAAAGCTTTATTCCTCCCTTCATAGCTGTAAGGGGAGAAGAATTAGCCCAGTGAACCTATTTGAAGGGAAGGGGCACTAAATAAAAAAAGAAAGGAGGGGTTAAAAAATGAAGAAGGTAATGGTTGTAACATTGATGGGTTGTTTAGCTGCCATATTGGTCTTGGCGGACTCTTTCGGGGGTCCCCCTCCTCCTGTTGGGCCTTCTTTGCCTAAGGTAAAGCCAAAGAGGGTGGAGGAGATGAAGAAACATATAAAGCCAAAGCCAAGGGTTGGCCTGATTCGAATAAGTGGACATGTCACTGTGCCTGATGGTAGGGGATTGGGCAATGTAAAGGTAAAGCTATATGAAATTCTGGATAGTGGTTTTAGATATGTTGGGGATGTGACCACTACAAAGGCTGGTTTTTATAGTATTGCTCTTGGTGGTGAGTGGTTTAACAAGAAGGTGAGACTCGTTCCGAAGCATCCTGCTTTTAGGGAAGGAGAACACTTCTCTGTTCGAGAGTATAGGTTTCAGATTACAAGCGATAAGATGACCAACCGTAATTTCAGGTATACTGGCCCACTACCTGATCTTCAGGTATTACCATTGGCAACGCGTTTTTCTAGAGGAGGTTTGATAGTTGTTGTAGTAAAT
>QMVD01000070.1 GCA_003660925.1 Nanobdellota archaeon | reverse complement strand
GAGAGAAAACGGTCCCTCACATCCCATCCAAGTGAACAAGGTGTTGGGGCTTGACAGCTTCACAGCCTCCGCCATCCTGAAGGAGATGTTGGAGGAAGGTCTCGTCAAGAGGAGCGTGAAAAGGGTGGGAGGGAGCCCTTTGTATTACTTAAAAGGACAAGAGGAGAGGATGAGGGAAATGGTGTTGAAGTCCTTGAACCCCATAGAGAGGAAGGTAGTGGAAGAAGTAAGGAGCAAGGGGTTCTTGTTCCAAGAGGAACTCTCTCCCCAGGCGAGGTACGTGATAAACGAGCTCAGGGACGTGCTCATCCCCCTGAGGGCAAGGGTGAAGGGAGAAGAGAGGGTGTTGTGGAAGTTCTACAAGGTCCCGAACGAGGAGATCGAGAGGAGGTTAAAGAGGGGGGAAATGAAGGAGGAGGTCGTGAGGGAGAGGAGAGAGGTGGTCAAGAAGGAAGAGAAGAGGGTGGACGTGGAGGAGAAGCTAAGGGAGTTTGGGGAGATCATAGGGAAAGAAGTGGTTAAGAGGGGGGAGATAAGATATTCACTGGTAACGAGAGGCCCCCTTAGGCAGAAGTACATAGTTATTTTCAAGAAGAAGTCGAAGATATCTGATGTGGACTTGAACAACGCTTACGCGGAGAGCGTGAGGCTGAAGACGCCAGTCATACTGATATCTAAAGGAAAGCTCACCAAGAAGGCGAAGGCGTTGTTGAAGGAGGTCAGGAACTTAGTCCACTTCATCGAGTTGTAATTATTTAAATGAAGGCTTCTCATTTTCTATCGTGATAAAGAGAGTTGTTAAGAGGAACGGGAGGATCGTCAAGTTTGACCCCAACCGCATCAGAAATGCTATAAAGAGGGCCATGCTCGCGGTCGGGAGATATGACGAGAAGAAGCTGGACCAGGTTGTGAAACACGTCCTGAAATTGTTGGAGAAGAAGTTCGTGAGGAAGACACCCCACGTGGAGGAGATTCAAGATGTGGTAGAGATCTCTTTGATCCACTACGATCTCTATGAGGTAGCCAAGGCGTACATACTTTATAGAAAGGAAAGGGAAAGGATAAGGGAGGAGAAGAAGAGAATATTGGGTAAGGATTCGTTGGACGAAGTGGATAAGTCCCTTCCCTTGGACTCCATAAGGGTCCTCGCCAAGAGATATTTACTGAAGGACGAAAAGGGGAAATTCATCGAGGGCCCGAAGCAGCTCTTCCAAAGGGTGGCCATGTTGGTGGTCATCCCTGACATCCTTTATGACCCTTTGGTCTTCGACAAGAAGGGAAAGCAAAAAGTCCACAAGAAAGAGAAATTCTCTCCAGAGGAATGGGAAGGAAAGTTGGGATTCAAGAAGGTGAAGTGGAATAGGTTCCATCTCGAGCGCATGAAATCCCTCTACGATGAGTTGAACAAGCAAGGTAAGATGAAGGTTCCTTGGAAAGTTTTCTTAGGGTTGTTGAAGGGAGGCAAGTTCGAACGTTATTACAAGAGATTCGGGGAGTATTATGAGCTCATGGTCCAGAGGAAGTTCCTCCCCAATTCCCCCACGCTGTTCAACGCTGGGACCAGGTTGGGGCAATTATCCGCTTGCTTCGTCCTTGACGTCGAGGATGATCTTGGGTCTATCATGGATATGGTGAAGGAGGCAGCCCTCATCTTTAAGAGCGGAGGAGGGGTGGGGGTAAACTACTCCAAGTTGAGGCCAGAGGGGGACGTGGTGAGGAGCACCGCTGGGGTGGCGTCAGGTCCTATCTCCTTCATGAGGATAGTCGATACGATGACAGAGGTTATAAAACAGGGGGGAAGGAGGAGGGGGGCGAACATGGGGATCTTGGAGGCGTGGCACCCCGACATCCACAAGTTCATCAGGGCCAAGGAAAGGCCAAGAGAACTCGAGAACTTCAACATCTCGGTCATGCTGGATGGGAGTTTTTGGATGGCCTACAAGAAGGGAAAGAAGTACTCTTTGATAAATCCGAGGAATAGGGAAAAGATTGGGGAGGTGGACCCGAGGAACTTGTTGAGAGAGATTTCTTACATGGCGTGGAAGACAGGAGACCCGGGAGTGTTATTTAAGGATAACATAAACAAGAGGAACATCTTGAGGGGTTGTCTTGGGGAGATAAAGGCGACCAATCCCTGCGGAGAGGAACCTTTGTATCCCTACGAGTCGTGCAACCTGGGCTCAATAAACTTGTACTCTCTCGTAAAGGATGGGAAGTTCGATTGGAAAGAATTTGGAAGGATTATCAGGACTTGTGTGCGATTTCTGGATAATGTGATAGATGTGAACGTCTTCCCGCTGAAGAAGATAGAGAGGAACACCAAGAAGACGAGGAAGATAGGTTTGGGTCTGATGGGACTGGCGGACGCCCTTTATGCCCTGAACATCCCTTACAACTCAGAAGAAGGTTTCAGGTTCATGAGGAAAGTGGCTGAGTTCCTCACCTATCATGCCATCTCAACCTCTTGTGATCTGGCAAGGGAGAGGGGGCCCTTCCCGTTGTTCGAGAGGTCAGGGTACGTCAAAGGGGAGATGCCGGTGAACGGTTTCTATCAGAAGGAGTTGTGGACCCTTAACTGGAAGAAACTCTCGGAAAAGGTTAGGGGAGGTGTGAGGAACGCGGAGGTCACTACCATCGCTCCGACGGGGAGCATAAGCATGATAGCTGGGGTCTCCTCTGGTATAGAGCCCCAGTTCTCCTTAGTTTACGAGAAGATAGTACCTATCGGCTCCTTCCACCTGATAGATGCGGAGTTCGAGAAGAGGTTGAGGGGAATGGAAAACTCTGAGGCCTTGTTGAAGAGGGTCATCCAGAACGATGGCAGCATTCAGGGACTGGAGGAGTTCCCAGAGGAGATGAGGAGGGTGTTCGTCACATCACTGGATATCCCTTGGTGGGATCACATCAGGGCCCAGGCTGAGATAAATCAATGGATATGTGCTGCTGTGAGTAAGACCATAAATCTCCCCCACTGGGCGAGTCCTGATGATGTCCTACATGCCTACCTCTTCGCCCACAGGCTGGGATGTAAAGGGATAACTATTTACAGAGAAGGGTC
>QMVD01000069.1 GCA_003660925.1 Nanobdellota archaeon | reverse complement strand
TCTATGAAGAAAGCAGGGATTTTCTGGAGTTTGTCTAGAAACCTTAATCTGTTCTCAAGTGACACTTCATCGTCCATGTTCGGCAAAGGAACGCTAACTATTCTCACACCTCTTATCACTTCGGTTATGTTTTCGTAGATTATTGACTTAATTTTTTCCGGTTCTACTTCGAAAACTTGGCCTCTTGACGACGTGATTTTTGGGAGCACAATAAGGTCTAATGGCAGATCTTTGTGGGAAGTAATTTCAATGATGTAACTTCTCTCTTTTTCAAGATAATTATCTATCTTTTTCAGGACATTTTTCCCAAAGAAATGCGCGAGTGCGCCTTTCTTCATGACTATGTAATCGGTTCCGTTTCCTTTCATTTTCATATTTGTGGCGTCTACGAGGGTCTTTTCCGTGGATAGAACATAGCCAGAATTCAAATAATGCTCTAAGGAAATGGTGCTTTTTCCTGCGAATCTTCCTCCAAGAAGCAGGACGCCTTTTCCGGCTATTTCTATGGAGGCAGAATGAAAAGTGAAAAAATTTTTCTGTTGATTGTAGTGTTCAAATATCTGTAGACATACTTCTGAGAGGTCCCAAGGCAATACGCGTTCATCATATCTCACTTTTAATAATGATCTTTTCTCATCTCTGTTAACGATGTACGAGCTTTTGTCAGAGTTGATGTAAGTTATTTCCCAGTCTATTTTCCCAGCCTTTTCCTTTAACTTTAAGCCCGGCAATTTGTAACATAAAATACCGAAATTTTCTTTTATGATGTCATCGAGGTTCTTGATTTCTATGTCGATTTCGTTACTCGACAGTATCACTAACATAAAGTCGTGACAATTGCTTATTAACTTTTCTTTTTTAATACCCCTCACCCTCATTCTTCTAATGGGATGCACGGCCTCGCCCACATTTCCCTAGCTTTCCTGCTCAGCCTTTTCTTCGACTTAGATCCCTTGCTAGTCATCTTAGGCTCCCTCCTACCGGACATCGACTCTCCTTTCACTATGATCGGCAGGCTCTTCCCCTGGCTCTCTTACAGGTTGAACGAGGAGTTCGACTTATCCCTTAAGGAACAGAAATATCACCTCATGTTCTCTAGCCTGGAGAAGTACAGGGAAAGGATCGAGAAGATGATCGGGGACAAGGGATACGAGGAGGCCGTCTTGGAAGTGGACGAATTCGTGAGGAACCTGCCGAAAACTTGATAAACCATAATTATAACATAATTATCATGGAAAAGGTACATTTTGTCAAGAAGTTGGTCAGGCAGGGGACTTCTCTTTACGTCTTGGTGCCCAAGGAGTTTGCTAAGTTACTCGAGGTCAAGGAAGGGGACCTAGTGGAAGTGGAGATCAGGAAGGCGAGGATGCCGGAGGGAGTGAAGGTCCTTCAATCCCTGGTCCGTTACTGGAAGTGGGCTCGCCCGAGGTTGAAGGAATTCTCGGATGAGGAAGTGATGAGGTTCTTCCAGTGCTTTGGATTAGAACAAGAGAAGTCTGAGGGGGTTGAGAAAAAGGAGAAGGTCATCAAGGGGTTCGAAAAGGAATTGGAGGAGAGATACGGGAAGGACTTCGTGGAGAAGTACAAGATCTTCAAGGAGGAGATCTTAAAGTTAAAGAAGGACGAGAAGGCCGCGAGGGAGTTCTTTGAGTCGTACGTGGGTGAGATGGTGAAAGAGATGAAGGAGAAGTTCCGCATGAGCGAGGAGCAAGAAGCACATGTGAGGAAGAAGCTCGAGGAGGCGAAGGAGAAATACCTGAGCAAGGCGAAAAAGTAAGGAAGATTTTGAATGTCGTGCTCAGCTTGAAGTAGGTATCTTTATATTGAGCAAGAACATCGGAGAAATATGGGTTACATATACTTATACACGGGGACAGGGGCGGGAAAGACCACGAACGCCTTGGGATTGGCATTGAGGTCCTTGGGACACGGTCACAAGGTGGTGATCATCCAGTTCATGAAGGGGAGGAAGGACATAGGAGAGGTCTTGATCAAGGAAAGGCTTGGGGAGTTGAAGGATTTATATGAAATCTATCAGTTCGGGAGGGAGGGCTTCGTTGACCTAAAGAACCCATCGGAGGAGGATAAGAGACTTGCTAGGGAGGGATTGGAGTTCGCTAGGAAAAAGTTGAAGGAGAAGCCCCACTTGCTGGTCTTAGACGAGATAAATCTGGCCTGTGCCATAGGACTGATCCCCACGGAAGAGGTCTTATCCTTACTAAAAGAGGTCCCGGAGGAGACAGATGTGGTCCTGACAGGGAGGTACGCGGACTTCAAGCTCGCTGAGGCAGCGGACTTCGTGAACGAGGTCTTACCTACCAAGATGCCAGAGAAGATGGTGACGAAGAAGGGCATAAACTATTGAACTACTCCCCAACCAACCAATCTCCATCTCCCTCCTATCATCCTGGAGATGGCTACCTTCTCCCCCTTGGACACGCAGACAGGTATCCTCAGGGAGAGGGTCGCCTCGTTTCCCCTTATGCTGGTCACCGTCCCCAAGGTCTTGGCTGTCCACACGTTTAACATCAATTGTTCGTTCATCCTTAAGGGTTCATTCTTCAACTCCTCCTTGGTTCCCACCACCCTCTCCATCAAGTGAACTTCTAGGTCCAACTTGTTCCAAACCGGTAGCTCCTCCCCTTCCCTCACCACCACGCTCCCCGCTAAGGCATCTCCCTTAGTGAGGGATGGATCCAAGCTCGTCTCTATCCCTATGTTCCCCCCAGGCCTTGCCTCCTTTATGGGACCGAAGCCCGCATTTAAATTGAGGATCTTGGTCTTGAGGGGCTCCCACTTATCCCCCTTCCTGATCCCAGGGAGTATGACTATCTCATCCCCCACTTTTAAGATACCTCTCTTGAGGACACCGCCAAGCACTCCTCCCACGAGCTTTTTTGGGTCGCACCCGGGCTTGTTCACGTCGAAGGACCTGGCAACGAGCAGGAGGGGAGGAGATTTCAAGTCCCTTTCCGGGGGATTGAACTTTTCGTACATCACCTCGAGCAGGACGTCTATGTTTATCCCGTGCTGAGCGGAAACCGGTATGATAGGGGCG
>QMVD01000068.1 GCA_003660925.1 Nanobdellota archaeon | reverse complement strand
CATAGAGGTGGACGACTCTCTGAGGGATGTCCTCTCTTTCGATCAATATTCTTTTGTACTCAACCCGAATGAGACTAGGATCCTCAACTACAAGATATCCGCCAAATACGTTAAGAGGTCTTACGTCGGGAAGGTGAGAATAAGTTCAGGAGAACAAGTCACATGGGTTGACTTTTCCATAAATGTCTCCACGGGCCTTGGAAGGTTCATAATTGAGGCGTTCTCGGATAAGGAGTTAGTGAGGAACTTCACGGTCAGGATCTACAAGGAAGGCACCTTGGTGGAAAGGGGAGAGAGCGACAAGGGCTATTACTTTTCCGATTACCTGGATTACGGGGAATACATGGTGATACTTCAAAACCCTGACTACGAGGATGGGAGGAAGGCTGTGAAGTTGGAGTCCTCTGAGAGATATCTCAGGTTCAACTTAACTCCCATACCGCAGAAGTCTTTCTTCACGATCCCCAAAGAAGTCATCCTCCAACTATGTGAGGGAGAAGAGGCGAGGGCCCTAGTGACCCTCAGAAACGAAGGGAGGGAACCCCTTTCGGTGAGACTGAGCTATGACGAGGACGTTTTCAACTTCTCGGTCAGGGAGATAGAAATGGAAACCGGTTCTTCTTATGGCCTCCCCTTCTCCGTCATGCCCCTCCCTCCTGGGAGCTACGAAGAGGAGGTCAACTTCTCCTTCGATGGAGAAGTGAGCAAATTGAAGGTTTCCCTGGAAGTTCTTCCTTCTTCCGAGTGTGAGGGAAGAGAGGTGTTCTCGGGCGTGGAACATCCCAGGAACCTCATCCTTCACCCCCAGTTTCCGAGATACGTCCCCATCTATGTAAACGTGAGCAACTACATGGGCTCCATGGTCATTTCCAAGCAGGGCGAGACCTCCTTTGAGGCGCATCCGAGGGCATACAAGGAAGTAGGTCCTGGTGAGGAGCTCGTTTTCCTCGTCAAGTTCTTCGAGCCCAAGGATGAAATCTTTTATGTTCAAATACAATCTAATAAAGGAGTCGCTCAACTCCCTATCCAGATATCCACATCAGACATCCTAACCGAGGACGTGATGATGGAGGAGATAGATGAACTCGAGGGCTTTTTCTCCTTCCTGAAATCGAGAGCCATGAACCTGGCTGTCCAAGGGAAGGACGTGAGCAACGCATTCTTCTCCATAAACACAGCCCTCATTTACTTGGAGCAGGCTAGGGAAGCCATGAACTCCGATAGGGCAAAGGCGAAGGAGTACGTGGACTTGGCAGCATCCCAGACCGATGCCATCCTGGAGGACTTGTACCAGGAAGCTCTTCATCCCTTCCCTTATCACGTTATCATCCTCATGCTCATGTTGCTCTTGCCTCTCTCAATTTATGTGCTCAGACATTTTAGGGTTAAGAAAGAAATATAAGCCCACTCGAGGTTTAAATACTCATGAGGAAGCTCTTCTTGGCGCTCATGCTGCTTTCCTTCTCCTCCTCGTTCTCCCTTCTTCAAATCCATTTGAAAGAAGAGGTGGTCTATCAGGGTCAGATGTTGGAGTTCACCATAACTTTGGGGAGGGAAAGCGGATCAGGAGGAGACGTGAAGGTGGAGTATTGGATTGAGTCCCCGACCGGCGAGAGATGGAGCTATGATTCTGCTGAGGTTTACTTGGGGCCAGCCCCATCCGAGATGAACCTCTCAAGGAGCCTCTACGTGTTTTCCTCCCAATCTCCTGGTCCATATTTTTTGAAGGTCGTGGCGAGCTATGGAGAAGGGTTTCCCCTCCAATCCCAAAGCACCCAATTCACCGTCTTAAGTAGGTCCCTCTCCGTGAAAGGAGCCATCCTGAGGATCCTCGATTACCCAGAGGAGATAAGTGGGGAGAGCGGGTGGTCCAACCTCTTGAACGTGAAGATATACAACGCAGGGGACGAGATACTTTACAACGTCTCCCTGGTGATAGATGGCATCCCAGAGGACTGGTACTACATCAGCCCGAGAAGCTATTACAAGCTCGATCCTGGGGCTGAAGTCTTGTTTTCGTTTAGGATTTCCATTCCTTCGGGAGCCATCACGAGGGATTATAATCTCACCTATAGGGTGATAGGGGAGAGCGGGGCATTCGACGAGAAGAAGGGAATCTTAAGGGTCTTCTCCTCTAGATACGCTTTGATAAGTTATGAAATAGAGAAGCTCACGAGCGAGAAGCAAGAACTGGAGACTAAGGTACAAGCCAAGCTGGGAAAGGGTTACAACGTCACAGAGTCCCAGAAGATCCTCTCCTTTGTGGAAGTTCAACTTCAGTTCGCAGCGGACTACTTGAGGCAAGGGAACTACGATGATGCCATGATCGCCCTCTCCAACGTACAATCCCTATTGACGGACGCTGAGGAGGCTCTTCTGAGGGCGAGAAAACTTGAGATAACTCCCTTCTACGCCGATTACAGGTTCATGCTCCTCGTATTGATGCTCATTCCAGTTTCCATCATCACCTATCACATATGGTCCCAGAGGAGACTCGCCAAGATCTTGAGCTATTACTCTGCCGAGGTCTTGACGAGGTTGAAAGAGAGCGTGCCAGGGGCAAAGCTGAAGCTAAGACCAAGTGATATGCTCATGAAGGTGCAAGAAAGTTTAAAGGAGAGCTCAAAAGAGGCGTTGAGGAAGAAGTTGGAGCGCACAAAAAAGTTATTAAGACTCATTGAGATGCAATACTCGACGGGAGCGTTGTCCAAAGAGAGCTATGAGGAGATCAAGCGGGGATTGGAGGCGAAGATAGACATGATAGAGAGGAAATTGGAGGAAGAAGGATGACAAGGGTAATAGGCATACTCTCCGGGAAGGGGGGAGTGGGAAAGACCACCCTGACCGCAAACTTGGCGGTGGAGCTCGCCAAGAGGGGGAGGGAGGTCTACGCCATAGATTGTAACATATCTACTTCACACTTGGGAATGTACTTCGGCTTTTATGATTACTCGGTCACCATAAATGATGTCCTGAGAGGGGACAATGAGATAGAGGATGCGATATACGAACATAAGTCAGGAGTGAAGATCATACCAGGTTCCCTCTCTCCTCACGACGTGGCGGGGATAGATGTGGCCCAGTTGAAGGACAACATCAAGAAGTTGGTGGGTAAGGCGGATTACATCCTG
>QMVD01000067.1 GCA_003660925.1 Nanobdellota archaeon | reverse complement strand
AAGGTCGGGCCTCTTGAGAGGTCGTTGATCAGGTGTATCTCATCTACCACCAAAGTCCCAACATCTCTCACCCAAAAAGCTCTGTGCCTTATCAGCGAGTCCATCTTCTCAGAAGTAGTGATGATGATGTCATACTTTTCAAGCCAAGGATCACTAGAATCGTAATCGCCTATGGAGAGGGCGACCTTCAGATAATCATATCTCTCCCTGAACTCCTTATACTTCTCGTTAGCGATGGATTTCAATGGAACTATGTACAACATCTTCCCTTTCCCTTCCAAGATGTTCTTTACCCCAGCGAGCTCAGCTATGAGGGTCTTGCCAGAGGCTGTGGGGGAGGAGACCACCACGTTCCTCCCCTCCAAGACTCCTTTTTGGATCGCCTGAACTTGAGGTGGCCTGAGTTCCAAATTAGGGAAAGTGAGTTTGAGCCTCTCCGGAATAGGAAGCTCCCAGAGCTTCATAGGGTCAAAAGAATCAAAAACAATATATATGTTAATCGTCACCATAAGAGCATGAAAAGTCAAGCTGCGATTCCAATCATCTTGTTGTTGTTTCTCGGGCTTTTCGTGTTTTACGTGATAATGATGCCTCCTGAGGAGGCAGAGGAATTCCTGAACGTGACGAACAAGACAGTGGAGGAGGAAAGGATAGAAACTCAAATAGGGCTTGTGGGGGGCTCAAAGGGGGGAGAAGTTCTGGGAATCAGGGAATATGAGAACCTCTTCGTCTCTTACCCGAGCAGGAGGACATTGAAAAAACACGAGACGAGCCTTTTTCTCAGTTCTAACATCATCTACTCTGACAGCAGGAGTTTTGAGGTAAGTGCGGATGAGAACACGAAGACGGTGGACTTGTCCTTTCGAATAGAAGAACTAAAGGGGGCGAGTGTAGTCGTTCGGTTCAACGACAAGGTGAGAGGGAAGTTCGACTCACCCCAAGAGGTGAATTTGAGCTTCGAGGATGTGAATGCCACCAACACGATAAAGATAATATGTAGGTTTAATGGTTGGGTCTTTTGGGAGACACAATCATGTTCCTTGAAAGACCTCAATATATACGTCCAGAGATATACTCCTGTAGAGGAAAGGTTCTCCATTAATTTGGACACGACCAATGTGGAGAGGTATGGCTCTCTCGTCCAAGTGAACCTGAGCATAGGTGGAAATGAAAGGAATGGGGACTTGGTGATAAAGTTCAATGGGGAGGAGATCTACAGGGGGAGGCCAGAGGAAGGGATTTATTCTAAGATTAAGGAGGTGGACATCAGAGAAGTGAACACTCTAGAAGTAGAGGCAGAAGCAGGTGGGGTGTACGAGATTAGAAAACTCACCCTTGCCTTTCTCATGGGACAAGTGGCTGAGAAGACCCCGGTCATGAACTTTGACGCCTCTCCCGGGAGGAGCGTGAAGATAAGGGTCTACGTGAAGGAGAGGATCCTCCCGCCTAGCGTGCTCAACTTAGTATTGGAAAGCGCGGGTAAGACTTACGTCTTGAATCCCGCAAGGCAGGGATGGAATGAGGTTGAGATCAAAGGAGAGGACGTGAGGGAAAGGAACACCATAAAATTTCAGAGTCCGGGCCTCTTAGATGTGGGTAAGGTCGAAGTGGTGAGATGAATTGCCTGAAGAGGGGGAAAGGAGAGTAACTTGGGTTCTGTACATCAGCATCTTAGTCATATCTGGATTTGTTTCTTGGTGGGTGTTCGGCCTCTTCGGGCTCACACTCCTCATCCCCATCCTGGTCTGGATGTTCGTCCCAGCGGAGACACCAGATGAGAAGTTCTTGAAGGGGGTGTTCATAGTCATAGGCTGTGTCCCCTTCGTGTACTTCGTCGTGCTTCCCATGATATGGGGCTGGATTGCTGGACAACTTCCCATGGTATGGTCGGACATGCTGAACTTCCTGGGGACCACGAAGAAGCAGATGAATTTATTCCAGTTACCCGAATACAAGCACTACCTGGGGGTACAAGATACTATCTATGAACAATCCGCGGAGACGTATGCAGTTCCCAACGTGGGATTCGATGTGGAAAGCCTCATGGTGTCACCTACCAGCACGTGCTATGGCGGACAGATACTCCTCTCCGCCATCATTAAGAACACTGGCACACTGAAAATAGAGGACATAAAAGCTGGTTTCTACCTCGATCCCAACCTGGATGAAGGAGAGTGTGGGGACATGCTGCCAAACTTGAAGAGAGTGAGGGTGGGTTGCGATGGCTTCGTCTCTTGCTTGAGTGAGACGGGTCAATGTCTAACCCTCACCGGTCTGAGGACCCCTGAGTGCGAAGAGAGGGAGATAGTCGTAAACTGTCATTGCTATAAGGTAGGACACCAGATCGACGAGCTGTATCCCAACGAATTGAGGCAGATAACAGACCTCATCGATCTATCCGATCCCGGATTGGACTATGATCTCACGTGTAGGATATATGGATATGCTGCTACTCAATATCACGTGAAGTCCAGATTAGAAGTAACCTTTGCGGATCAAGATTACATGTTGTTGAAACAAGTCCCCCAAGTAGAGGTGCCCGCAGTTCAGTCCTATGGTCCGGTGAAGCTGAAACTAGACATAGGTCAGCAGCCCATATCCACCAATCAACCTTCTCGGATACTCCAGGTGGCTTTAGGGAATGAGGGGAATGGAGAACTCCTGAGGTTGGGGGACGTTTATCTGTTCATCCCTAGGGACATGGGAATGTGTGGGGGGGACAACTTCGAGTGTTATGACAATTGCGACGAGGTGAAAGGGGATTTGAATGCAGAATGTCAGAAAATCGAGGAGGATTATTACGTGTGCAAACTGACGAAGAATGCGAAGCAGTACGTGAGCTACACGTGCGTCCTCAACTTCACTGAGAACCCCATAGACTTGGGAGGGGAGAACAGGAAGAGTTATGTGGTAAGGGCGGACGCCTTTTACGACTACATCGTAAGGGAATCGATCTCGGTAACGGGTGAGTACTGTGGGTAAGAAAATCGTCCTAGTGCTGCTTGCCTTCCTCGTCCTAGGATGTGTACAGCAAACCGCTGAGGAGACGAAGTTAGAGGAGTTCGAGGGATTAGGAATACTTCAGTTCGGCATGCCCACCAGGCCGGGGATGCCAACGGTGGAAGTGGAAAAGGTGACCCCAAATTCTAGCGCTTACCTGAGCTTGATCCTGAGGAACAACGCGGAGGGAAGCATCGCTAGGGATATTGTAGTGAGCTT
>QMVD01000066.1 GCA_003660925.1 Nanobdellota archaeon | reverse complement strand
CGCCAAAAATTTTGGACAACGTTATTTGGATAACAAAGGAAAAGTTCGACGAGATAATGAAAAGTTACGATTAGAAAAAACATTTCCATATATTGTTCCCTCTCACCCCGCGAGAAAAAGCCACCAGGAAAGCAGAGTGAAGATGAAACAGAGCAGGAAGTCGTACTTCTTGAAACTCTCAATTTGGGCGTCTGTAAGCACGAAATAGAGCTTTTTCGGGTAGAGGAAAGCCACACCTGAGGTATTGAACATATCTAAGAAGATGTGAGAGGCGTAACCGATCAAGAAGAAGAGTACAAAATGTTCTCGCGTGGCGAGATATAGATCCAAGAGGAGAAGCAAGGGGATCCAAGAGTGCGTTATCGTCCTGTGCGCGAACCTTTTGTAGATGAAGTGAGATATGGGATTTAGGATCCTTCCGATTAGAGTTCTCGATGAGTCGATGTCAGGGAGAATTGAGCCGAGGAGCAGGGGGAGTAAGGGGAGCTTGTACCAAAAAGCTAGCAGAATCGCGAAGCTGAGGTGTGTGAGGACGAACATCTCATAAGGAGAATGTGAATGAGGAGTATTTATTAAATAAAGAAGTGTTAAGTGAGCAAACAATTACAACAAAACATAAAAAGAACACTGTTTGTAGTAGTAAGGATGTCAGCCTCTTTGATTGTAGGTTTTTTAGTGACCTTTTCCCAGTACTGTTTGTTGAGATTTTTTCTGAGAAAGGAGAAGGAACTTGTCATAACACCCAGAAAACTCAGGGATGTTCCTAAAGTCTTTGCGTGCATTTTTCTAGCAACGCTGGTTTTGTTTTCTCTAGAATTTTTGTGGTTTCCACTAGAAAAACCTTCAGATTCTGTACTAGTAAGAGTTGTAATCAGTTTGATACTTGCACCAATATTTGAAGAGTTAGTACACAGAAAAATTCTCTTTTCTGCCCTGATTAACAGCGTTCAACTGACGCTAAAAAAACAATTCATGATTTTTTCCCTTATTTCTCTCTCTTTTTTCTTACCTGTTTCGTTTATTTGGCTCTTCAGGGGTTTTGTATATGAGCGGTATTTTATTGTTTTCCCACTTCTCCTTGGGACTCCAATTTTGAACTCTCTCTACCAAAAGAATCCAAGTAAAAAAATTTTAAGTTTTGGCCTCCTACTACTTTGGGCATTAATATCTCAATCGCTAGTCTTTACAGTAAACCATGATTTTGAAGCGAGTTACACAGTGTTCCTCAATGGAATTTTTTTCGCACTTGTTTATTACTTGTCAAGAAATATTTCTTGTTCTGTTTTCGCACATTTTTGTCTTAATTTGTTTTATTTGTTTTGCGCGTATAACCTTTGACATCCAACCACCCATTTTCCCCATTTTCTTTCAATCTTATTTAATTAGTAACTTGATAAACCTCCAGCCATACCACGGGAACAGCGCGATTATCGGTAAAAAAGAAAGAAGGATCGTGAGATCGTTCGTCTTGGAGGCGACCGCCAGGGCGACTCCTGAGAGGAGGAGCTGGTAAAAACCGCAGGCGAAGAGGCAGTCATCGCAGTCAGGCAAGGAGACCACCCGCTTTTGCTCTCATCTCCCTCATCTTCCTTATCAAAACTCTTTGGACCTCTTCGTCCTTGAGGAGTTCTTTCATGAGGGAGTGGATGTCCTCTTCCTCTGCGCTCATTGCGGACTTGACATCCAAGGGGAGTCCGCACCTCACGCAGAACTTGGCGTCCGCCGGGTTCCTGTAGAAACAGCGCGGACATTCCTTTATCTTGATCAGTTTCTTCTCCTTTTCTTCTCTTTTCTTCAGCCCGTATATCTCAATGATTTTGTTATCGACGTCCCTTCCGGAGAGGTGGACGTAGACTGAGGCCATCTTGCTCGACTGGGCCCATCCGAAGTAGTTCTTCATTTGAGCTTCTGTCAAGTAGTTTGCTAGATGAGTGGCTCTCGAGTGCCTGAAGAGGTGGGGATAGACCCTCTTCTTGATCCCCGCCTCTTTAGCCCACTTCCTGATGATCCTTGTGATGCCAGAGTACGTCAAGAATTTCCCTCCCTTGCTCACCCACAACGGGCTTTCTTTGTCCCCGTTTAGATACCTCAACCATTCGGATAGATAAGGGGCAGAGTTAATCACTCTTACTCTCCTCATGCCCGTCTTCCCGTTCACTATGAGGACAGCGCCGTAGTCATCAAAGGAGACATGTTTCACCTTCATGGAGCCTATTTCACCGATCCTACAACCAGACTCGTATAAGGTCATGATTAAGGCTTTATCCCTTGGATTATCCGCTACTTCAACCATCTTCAGGACTTCTTCCTCCGTCAGGAGCTCCTCAGGGAGCTTGTGGTTGTTGTTCTTCATAGTCGGTTTTACTATCTGGTAAAACTTCATGTACCTCTTTTTTCCCTTGACCTCTGCCATCCACTTGCAGAACTTCCTGAAACAGCTTTTATAGGTATATTTGGTCCACGCGGTAAAATCTCTCTCCTCGATCATCTCGAGGAGCTTGTAAATATCTCTCTTCCTAAGGGAGTCTAGGTCCTTTTTCATCCTGAGGGAGATATCCCTCAATATCTGGTAGAACCTTTGGATCCTCGCGTACCCGATACCGCTCGCCAGACAGTACCTCCCGAACTCGAGGATCAATTGCTTATTCCTTTTTGAGATCTTAGCCTTTCTTATGTTCCTTTCCTCTCTCTTTAACGTCAACTTGTAGTTATGGATGTCGCACATTATTCCACCCTCTAAATGGGTTCAAGGAGTATTTAAGGGCGTTTAACGGCGGAGAAGACGCCGGGGGTGGGATTCGAACCCACGAGGGCCGAAGCCCACCAGCTCTCCAGGCTGGCGCCTTGGACCGCTTGGCTACCCCGGCACATAAGAAGAGAAACGGTCTTTATTTAAAACTATAGTTCTATTTTGATCTCCTTTCCTAGGAGCTTCTTAAGGTCCCTAAGGGTCTTCTCCCTCACATAGATAACCCCTTTCCAGCGCTTCCTCGCCTTGTCCAGCTCTAAGATGGTACTCTTTGACGCTTTTGAGAGGCCTCCATCTCTTTTCAACTTTGCCTTCAACACCCCTCTCTCAGGATGCTTGCTGTCTTTTATGATGAAGGCTGTCTTTCCAATGATCCAAAGTTCCCCTTCCTTGTCATCATACAGGAACCTGAGCCCCTTTCCGGGCTTTATCTTTCTCATTTCCACCAAATGAGTCATGACATTCAATAGGTCCGTGGCAGTGCTCTTT
>QMVD01000065.1 GCA_003660925.1 Nanobdellota archaeon | reverse complement strand
TACTTCAGACAGTTTAACATATCCAACAGAAACCAGTCCGTGCTGGAAGTGATCAGGGAGACCCCAAAATATATGGCGAAGGACTCTGTCTTTGAGTCAGCCCTCGTCATACACAACAGGGGGTGCGTGGACACTTACTCAAACATAACCATTGTGGAGAACTTGAGCGCTGGATGGACGCCAGCTAACCCGTCCTTGCTAGGGGACGTCGAGTTAATATCCGCATCTGTGGACCTTGAGAACAACCTTATAACTTGGGTGATCGCCCCCCTCGAGGTGAACAAGTACGTCATAGCAACTTACCAAGTGAAAGCACCTCCGGTTTATCCAACAACAGGATATTTGAAATGGAACTTGAGCTATGATGACTTCAACTTCGAAGAATTTGATGACTTTGAGGTTCACACTTATAACTACACCTCTGAATCCCACTTGGAGTATGACTTGCAAGTAGAACAGCAGAGCGAGTACCCTTGGTACGAGCCGAGGAGCGTGCAACCGAACAAGACGTACAACTTCACGTTAATCGTGAGGAACATAGGGGACGTGCCCGCTGTAGGGTGGAACGTTTCCCTCCCGATCCCGAGTTCCTGTAATGTTACGTGGACCGATGGCTCTTGGGACGAGCAATCGAGGATCATAGAGTGGACATTGCCTCAAATAGGGGTGAGAGAGACCGCAGAACTGAATTTCACACTCAACTGCACGAAATTGGGGAAGATGGTCTTCAAGCCATATGGAGTCAGGAATACCGTCAACTCAACTTATTACGAAGACATCGTCAACTACACCTGTCAAGGAGAGTCATGTGGCAAGTCCATAACACACACATTCCAGCATCCAAACAAGCCTTACGAGAGGATGGGTTGGTTTGCTGTGTACTTCTTGATGAACTCCTCCGGGTACAACGTGACGGTTTCTCAGTACAGGATAAACACCACGAATGATTTTGGAGATACCTTCGTCGTCTATGGGGGGCACTTCTTCAGTGCGGTTAATATAAATCACAGCATAAACTATTCGATACCCGAATACGACCAATGGAGTTTCAGGAACACGGATAGGCTCTTCGGCCTCTATTCGGAAGCGTCCGCCACCTATAACCCAAATACCACCCTCAACCTCACCAAGATAGCTTACATCTGGAACTACGGGAAACTGTTCAACGAGACCCAAGACTTGTTCGCGAAGGTGAAGGTATACTCCTATGTCCCACTGCTCGAGAACGCCACCCTGCTCATCGATGGGAACTCCTCTGAGACGGTCGGGGGATGGGGGGAGGAGTTCAACTTCACCGTCATGGTCAGGGACAGGTTCGGGAGGAACGTTACGGTCTATGCTTGGCACAGGAAGGTGGGGGAAACGTGGCAGTTGATAAACTACTCCCTCTGTGAGGACTGCCTGCAATGGACACAAATGAACTTCACATACGATTATCAACCGCAGAACATAAGCACGTGGGAGTTCAAGTTCAACGCGAGCAATGAAGATGGTAATTCTGAGATATACGGGCACACTTATACGGTGGAGAAGGACGATGTCCAGGTCACGAACATCATTCCCGTTCAAGACGCAATAGTGAACAGGAGCTCTTCCTCCACGTTTTCAATCAGGATATATGACACGGACAACGAGAGTTATCCTGATGGAACCACGGGCAAGATATTCATATCCATATTCGACGTGGACACGTTCGAGAGCTCACCTCCTATACTCTCCTCCACGAACGGGTGGATAAACAGGACCATGTCCAACTCTGATTGGTGTTCTGATGAGACCAAGTATTACCTGGGCGTGCACTCTTGGTATGGCGCGACCTCAGGGGATCCCTACATAAAGGATAATGAGAGCGCCAAGACGAACTTCACCTTGATGGGGGAGTTAACTGCTAATTTGCTGAGCCCTGACGGTTCTATGAACTACACAAGAGATGATCAGTACAACTACTTGATCCAATTCAATGGAACTGTCTTCGATGATTGTGGAAACCAAAAAACGGACGTGAACAACTTCCCAGTTTATTTCAAAGTCCAGAACGGGAACTACGTTCAAACGTTCACTGCAACGACTTCAGGAAATTACTACGTGTACACGTGGAATCCGGACGAAAGCGCCCCACTGGGTTGGTACAACGTCACCATGATAGCCACCCATGCTGGTGGCAAGTACTGGAACGGGACCTTCTTCCTTGAGAATGCCTTCTTCCTGGCGAGCATCCCACAATTGGATAATCCACAAGCCTCTCCGAACCCAGGAGGATGGGGGGAGAGCCCCTTCAACTTCACAGTCAACGTCACTAACGTGGACAACACCACGACCACCATTTACCTATGGCTCAAGAATTCGACCGTTGATTGGTACATAGAGAACTACACCACGTGCAGCTACTGCAGTAACTTCACTTACTTCTATCAGAAGAACTTCACGAAATACAACATAGACACGTGGTATTTCAGGTTCAATGCCACGAGCGAGAGCGGGGTGTACCAAAACACCAGTGACTTGATCCTCATCGTGGAAAGAGACGATCTGTCCATAAACCTCTCCTCAGGAGATGGCATCTCAGTTAATAGGAGTGATTCAAGGCCCAACAACACCGTGAGATTGGTCACGCAGGCGTGGGATTTAGACCTAAGTAACTACACGACAGACATAGACCTGAACAACTTCCACTCCTACGTGTGGAATGGTTCCTCTTGGCTCGAGGAACAGGAGAACAAGAACGAGACGCACTTTTACTTGGATTTCAACCCGAATTGCAGTTACGAGGCAGGCAATCAGAGTTGGAAGATGAATGTGAACAATGCGTTGTACTATAAGAACGCGACGAGCAACGTCTTTTCCATCCTAATTTACGGAGATCTGAACAACACCTACCTCTCTCCAATAAACGAGACGTTCGTGGTTGGCACCCTCATAACCTTAAAGGGAGAAATATACGATGATTGTGGAGCCCCCGTCATTGGTGCCAGCGTCAGGTTCGAATTGAAGAGCGGTAGCTTCACGGATTACTGTCCATCCTCTGGCTGGGTCACCAACACTTCCGGCAACCTCTACGTCTGTCAATGGGACTCCTCCTCAGCCGTGGCGGGCGTCTACAACGTCACCATGTTTTCAAATAAGAGTTACTTCAACAACGGGACGACGATCTATTCCTATGCCTTCAACCTCACTAAGGTCCCAGAACTGAAATACGCGGATGTCACCCCAGACTCAGGAGGCTGGTCCAGGACCTTCAACTTTAC
>QMVD01000064.1 GCA_003660925.1 Nanobdellota archaeon | reverse complement strand
ATGTCCTTCATCTTATACATTCACCACCACCAATCCCGCTAGGATGAGGGAGAGGACGCTCACCACATCCCCTATAGTGGTGACCACAGGGCCCATGACATCATCCGGGTTGTATCCCTTCTTGTACAACATGAGGGTGAGGTAGGTGGTGAGGGAAATCCCTATCACGTTAGATATGAGGGCAGCGAGGACGGAGAGGAGGACGAGCTTCCAGCCCATGCTCTCTATGCCCATGAGGAAGGAAAGAAACCAGGCAAACCCTCCTATCACCGCAGAGACAATGATACCTAAGAAGAAAGAAGCGAGGACGTTCCTCCTCACATTTTCCCTTTTCCACCTCCCCCTTATCACCCCCAGATGTAATCCCGTCCCTAACCTGGCTGCCAGCGAGCCAGCTATGTTTCCCCTGAGTTCGAGGAAAGCTGGAAGAAGGATGAGGACCCCCGGAATCTTCTCCAGGATCCCAGTCACGCCAGCGAGCAAGTATCCTGCCAGGACACCTCCACTTATAGATACCAATTCCGCAACGAGCATCTGAGTGACGTCCCTCATATCTTAACTGTCCCAGCTATCGCCTTCTTGAGGAGATCCCTTCCTTTTTCCTTTCCCACGCACAATAAGAGGTCGTTTTCCCTGAGCTTCTCCCTGCCTGCCGGGGATATGATCCACTTTTCCTCCCTCTTTATTGCTAACACCCTCACTCCAGCCTTTGTCTCCAGGTTTAATTCCATCAAGCTCCTCCCCACAAGGGGACCGGGTTTCACAAGGATTAAGAACACTCTCCTTTCTTCCTCACCTAGGACACTCTTTAAGATGGGATGTAACTCCTTCCCTTTGATCACCAAGTTGGCCATGTCCTCTGCGGAGTCCGCCATGTCGCTTATGTTTTCCACGATGTCCGTTATGGTTATCAGGACGTCCTTCTTTATTCCCCTCAATCCGAAGAGGAGGTGATATGCCTCATCCCTAACGTGTTTGAGCTTCTCGTGAAGCTCCACCACGACCTTTGCTAGGTTTCTGTCACCAAGGAGCACGGATGTGCTCGCGGTTATTGACATGATCTCGTTGATGCCCTTCATTTCCCTCAAAATTTGAGCGAGGTTTCTCATGGGATTTGAAAATATTTAAGGGCTTAAATAAATTTCATCTTATGGCCTACAGGATAAGGATATACGGGAGGGTTCAGGGGGTAGGGTTCAGGTTCAGCACCAAATTAGTGGCGAAAAGGCTAGGGATCAAAGGATGGGTGAGGAACCTCCCCGACGGGAGCGTGGAAGTCCTAGCAGAAGGAGATAAGATGGAGGAGTTCTTGAAATTCCTGAGGAGGGGCCCTCCTCTCGCTAGGGTAGATGATGTAAAAATAGAAAAAGTGGAAGAAAAAGTCCAAGAAGGCTTTCACATCTATTGAACCACAGATGCAATCGCGAAGTTCCTCATCACTCTGTCTATCTTTATCTTCACCTTATCGCCTTGCTTCGTGCCAGGCACGAAGATGACGAACCCCTTCACCTTTGCTATCCCGTCTCCCTTCGAGGCTATAGCCTCGATGGTGACGTCATACTCTTCACCTTCCTTTACGGGTTTCGCAAAACCCCTCCTTTCCATCATAGAAGAAATTCACCTCACCAAATCGTTTTCCCTGAGAAGATCGATGATCTTCTCAACATCCTCCTTTATCATTTCCTCAGTAACCCCTTTTGGTAGGGGCTTGCCCCCAGTGATCTTTTTAACCATGTCCGCTATCGTGTTGTTTCCGTCGCACAAGGACCAGACGAGCATGACCTCGGTCCCGACCTTGTAAAATGTGTTCGTCTTCTTGTTCAATAGTCCGAATCCGTCCTCTACCTTCACTGCTTCGTAATCCTCGTTTTTTACGGGCTTTTTCATGCTCCAGATGGATGGAGAGGCTTTATAACCCTATGGATTTACAACGTTGAAAACAAATTTAAAGCAGCGAAACCTTCGAACTTCATGAAGAAAACCACCCCTCTTGGGGTAGAGATAGATTACAGGGAGTATTGGAAGAGGAGGAAGGAGCGCTTGTGGTGCAACCTCCAGCTCAACTACGAGCGAATGAGGACTTTATTATCGACGGGCCAATTCACCCTAGAAGATTTCTGCGAGTTCCTCTTCCAAAGCGAGAAGAAGGCGAAGATCGCGGAGAAGATGATAAAGCTGGTGAAGCATAGTGAAGAACCCCTTACCTTTAAGCGAATCGCGAGCTTATTGAACACCCCAAAGAGCACAACTTGGCAAGTTTATCTCATGTTGAAGAGGGCGGGGATATTTCAGAGGAAGACTAAAGCTGAGCCAGTGAGGTTGAGCACCAAATTCAGCGAAGTCTTGGAAGATTTGGAGTTGTGGTGGAAGAACTACGTGAAAGTCAAGTGATTATCGCACCTTGGAAGTCATAGGTTCGGATGAGCTTCTTCACCTCTTTTTCCTTATTATCCCTTGCGAATAAGAGGAACAACTCCAACAAGCAATACCTGCAGATGGGGACCTCTCCTGAAAGTGGATACTTCATCCTCATCTCCTCCTTTATCCTGTTCATGACCGCATAATAGAGTTCCTCCTCCCCTAGCAAGTGGGATATCTCTGCCACCAACCTCTTGAGTTGTTTGTACCTAAGGGGCCTGTTCACCACCCAACCACATCTCACGCAGTCCATCCAACCACCCAGAAGTAGGTGGCCCTACTCACAAAAACATGGGTAAGGCCTTGTCTGCACATTTAAGGAAGGAGGTTACTCCCTTTTAAACTTTTATACAGCACAAAATTCATAAAATGCGATATGTTGTATAAACCATGAGGATATTCAGGAAGACGCACTTTTGGCAGGACAAGAGGACTTATTTAGAGTTGGATGGAGAGATGCCCAAGATCAATGAGAGGGGATTCGTGGAAGAGGGAAGTTTGAACATCAGGATAGGAGACGAATCCGGGATAAGGGCAGCCTTCAAGATGAACACCGATGAGTTGAGGTCCATGGTGGACGTGATAACTCTCTTCCTGAGAGAACACGATGCGAAGATGATGAAGTTATATGCGGAAAGGGAGGAGAGAAGGGAAGAGGAGTTCAAGCCCATGGACCTGAGCATCTTAGAACCCAAGGAAGAGAAAGGAGAGAAGAGAGATAAGCCAAAGCTCCAGTTCTATTACTAAAGCTTTCGGATCCTTTGTTTCAGTTTATCTATGCTTATGACCACGTCCTCTACGGAATACCTCGGATCTAAATCAAGGACCACGGAGCCCTTCTTGAACTCCTTCAGGACGGGGTCCAAGAAGGCACTTTCCCCTAAGGAGTAAGGGAGGCCTCCTATCCCCTGATACCAATCTGAGAGGTGAATTCCAACTATCCTATCCCTTAACATCTTTATGAAGCCCTCTATGTTCCTCGAGTAATCCCTGGCATTGCTCGTGTTGAGGACGAACCCTATATCAGTATCACTTAAGGCGTAGTAGACGTCGGAGGGAGTCCTGAAGTCTTGGTTGTTCTCGATGGCAATCTTAACCCCATGCTTCTTCGCCTCTTCCTCCACTCTCCTCAACTTCCTCAAATCCTCCTTCCTCACGTTGAAGAGCAAGTAATCTACT
>QMVD01000063.1 GCA_003660925.1 Nanobdellota archaeon | reverse complement strand
TCTGGATCCCTCTTATCATTTCAACGACTTGTCGAAGGTCTTCCTGAGCCTGAACTCCGCCTGCTTCCCGTCATTCCACTGGTTCACGGGCCTCAGGTAACCAACTATCCTTGAATAGACCTCGCAGGGCACGCCATTCATCACGTTCAGTCCCATGTGCTTCAATCTCTCTAACTCTTCCTTGGTGTGCTTTTTCGGGCAATACTTATGTTCCCCAGGTATGTAACCGTGAATTGGGCATATGCTGAAGGTGGGGGTAAATGTGAAGTAGGGAAGTTCGTAATTACTGACGATCTTTTTTACCATGCTCTTCAGGGTCTTCGGATTCGGCTTTTCCCCCAACCATATGTGCACCACCGTCCCCCCAGTATATCTCTTCTGGAGGGAGTCTTGGTGATCCAACAGCTCGAAGACGTCATCGGTATAGTTCACTGGCAACCACGTGGAATTCGTGTAAAAGGGAGCTGCCCCTCTTCTCCACTCCTCCTCATTCGCTACGATTATGTCCCCGAACTTCTCCTTGTCTATCTTTGCTAACCTGTAACTAGTTCCTTCGGCAGGAGTCGCCTCTAAGTTATACATGTTTCCCGTCTCCTCTTGAAATTCGGTTAAGACCTTTCTCATGAAATCTAAAACCTTCTCTGCGAACTTCTTCCCTTCTTCCTTCCATATTCCAAAACCAAATAAATTGAGGAGGGCCTCATTCATTCCTATCAGGCCGATGGTGGAGAAGTGGTTCTTCCAGTACTCCCCAAAGGTCTTCTTCACGTTCCTAAGGTAGAACCTTGAGTAGGGATATAATCCTCTCTCGGTCAACCTCTCTATGGTCTTCCTTTTTATCTCCAGACAGTTCTTAGCGAGGACCATCAACCTGTACAACCTGTCCATGAACTCATCCTCGTTCCTGCTTAAGTACCCTATCTTCGGCATGTTCAGGGTGACCACTCCCAAGCTCCCCGTGAGCGGGTAAGCCCCAAATAACCCCCCTCCTCTTTTCTTCAAGTCCCTTGTGTCCAACCTCAACCTGCAACACATGCTCCTGACATCATCAGGACTCATGTCGCTGTTGACGAAGTTGGCGAAGTAAGGGATCCCATATTTTGCGGTCATCTCTAGGACCAAATCGAAGACGGGGTTGTCCCAGTCGAACTCTTTTGTTATGTTATAAGTTGGGATGGGGAAGGTGAAGACCCTATTATTAGCATCTCCTTCCATCATGACCTCGCAGAACGCCCTGTTCAAAAGGTCCATCTCTTCTTGGAAATCTCCGTATGTGTCCTTCATGAACTTCCCACCGAAGATCACTGGAGCGTCTTCCATGAACTTTGGGACCTTTAAGTCCACGGTTATGTTGGTGAAGGGGGTTTGGAATCCGACCCTGGTGGGCACATTCATGTTGAATAAAAACCTCTGCATCTCTTGCTTGACTTGCTCATAGGATAAATTGTCGTACCTTATGAAAGGGGCGAGGAGTGTGTCAAAGTTGGAGACCGCCTGGGCACCAGCGGATTCGCCTTGAAGAGTGTACAAGTAATTGACTAGCTGTCCCAACGCCACCCCGAAGTGCTTTGGGGGTTTGGAGCTTATCTTACCGGCAGTTCCAGTAAACCCCGTCAGCAACAAGTCTTGTAGGTCCCACCCTACGCAATAAGCCCCTAAGATTCCCAAGTCATGGATGTGGAAGTCCCCCTCCAAGTGGGCTCTCCTCATTTCAGGGGAATAGATCTTCCTCAGCCAATACCTGGAAATCACTTTGGTGGTGATGTAGGTGTTCAGGCCTTGAAGGGAGAAGTTCATGTTGCTGTTTTCCCTCACCAACCAGTCCTCCTCCTCAAGGTATCTATCTACCATCCTCACATCTTCGAATAGAGGACTTAATTCCCTTAACTCCCTGTGTTGTTCCCTGTAAATGATGTAAGCGCGAGCGGTCTTGAGAAATCCGGATTTCATGAGAACCTCTTCCACTATGTCCTGAATGTCCTCAACTCCTGGGATCCGTCTGGTGAACCTTTCCTCGAGGATCTTCACTACACGCTTCGTGAGCTTCTCAGCATTCTTTTCTCCTCCTTCTCCAGTGGCTTGGAACGCCTTCAAAATCGCGTTCTTTATCTTCTCGGGGTTAAATGGCTGGAGAGAACCATCTCTCTTCCTGATCTTCTCGAGCATGGCGTGGAGAAAAATTCCTGACATTTTTTATAAATTTGTTTACCGACCAATATATCTCTCAGGACAAGGGTGTCCTGCGTGTACTTCAATCGGGTTAAGTATGGGACTTCTTATGAGGACGTCGCTGGATGAGGAAAAATATTTATTTAAGCAAGAAAAAGGAGAAATATGCTCAAGATGAAAAGGGTAACAGAGATGTACGGGAAGAGCGTCTATACCGAGGAGGGGGACTACTTCGGCGAGGTAGATGAACTTATCATAGAGGGGAACAAGGTGGCAGGTTGGAAGGTAAGGGCATCAAAGGGTTCCCTCCTCTCCAAGACCCTTGGAGGCGCCAAGGGAGTTCTGGTCCCCCACCAATTGGTCAAGGCGGTTGGGGATATAGTTATCATATCTAGAGCTACGCTCTCAGCTGAAGAGTAGAGATCCATATGAAGACGACGGAAGAGATCAAGATACCTGAGAAACTAATAGACCAAGTCATAGGTCAAGACGAGGCTGTAGAGATCATAAAGAAGGCAGCGAAGCAGAGGAGGAACGTCCTGTTAATAGGGGAGCCAGGGACGGGGAAGAGCATGATAGGTCAGGCCTTAGCAGAGCTCCTCCCAAAGGAGCAACTCGTCGACATCCTGGCCCTCCCAAACCCCAAGGACGAGGACAGACCCCTGATAAAGACCGTCCCCGCTGGACAGGGGAGGAAGATAGTCGAGAACGCGAGGTTAAAGGCCCTCACGGTGAGTCAAGATAGAGGGTGGCTCTTCATCATCTTGCTGATAGTTGGCATGTCCATCTTTTCTTTCATATCGGACTGGCTCATATCTCAAGAAAAGAGCGAGATCCTAGCAGCTGCTGATAGAATATCCTCTACCTTGATGACCATGTTGATAATCATCATGGCCACCATGTTCTACTTGTCCTATAAGTTGAGGGTCGGGAGGGTGAGAGTAATAGCTCCGAAAGTCATAGTAGACAACAGCGATAAAGATATCGCCCCCTTCGTGGACGCTACCGGACTCCACGAGGGAGCCTTGCTGGGCGACATAAAGCACGACCCATTTCAGACAGGAGGATTGGGAACTCCAGCCCACGAGAGGGTGGTGGCAGGGGCAATCCACAGGGCGCACAAAGGGGTTCTTTTCATAGACGAGATAGGGACCTTGAAGCCAGAGATGCAAGTGGAGTTGCTGACCGCCATGCAAGAGAAGAAGTATCCCATAACGGGGAGGAGCGAAAGGAGCGCTGGGGCTATGGTCCAGACAGAACCCGTTCCTTGCGATTTCATCTTCGTGGGGGCAGGGAATTTAGAGACCATTCAGAAGATGCACCCTGCCTTGAGGTCCAGGTTAAGGGGATATGGGTATGAGGTCTACATGAATTCCATGATGCCAGATACGCCCGAGAACAGGAAGAAGCTGGCGAGGTTCGTGGCCCAAGAAGTGGTGAAGGACGGAAAGATCCCTCAC
>QMVD01000062.1 GCA_003660925.1 Nanobdellota archaeon | reverse complement strand
TTAAACAGGGATATCTTGAGGAGGATAGCTGACCTGGGTTCAAGGTTATGGATAGAGGTGGATATAAGACATGGTGACACGGAGAGGAGCGTCAGGGCTATGCAGGCCAAGTTGCCCCCAGATGTGTTGATCACCACTCCCGAGACCCTTCAAGCCATTCTGGTGGGGAAGAGGATGAGGGAGCACTTGAAGAATGTCAGGGTTGTGGTGGTGGATGAGATCCACGAACTGGTGAACAGTAAGAGGGGTTCTCAATTGAGCATCGCCCTCCAGAGGTTGAGGCTTTTGGCAGGAGATTTCCAAATCATAGGGCTGAGCGCTACCATAGGGAACAAGGAAGAGGTAGCGAAGTTCTTATCAGAAAAATGCGAGATCGTCGAATCCAAGGCGGAGAGGAAATACGATGTCAAGGTGGAGCTCGTCAAGCCAGATACCGAATTGGCAGAAGTGTTGTTCGTGAGCGGGAGGATAGCCGGGGCTTTGAAGAGGATGGAAGAACTCGTAAAGGGTCACGCGATAATCTTCACGAACACGAGAGAGGCTGCTGAATTAGTGGGGTCGAAGCTCAAGCAGCTAATGGAGGGCGTGGAAACCCACCATTCGAGCCTGAGCAAGGAGAGGAGGGTGGAGGCGGAGAGGAGGCTCAAATTAGGGGAGATAAATGCCATAGTCGCCACGAGCTCTTTGGAATTGGGGATAGATGTAGGGGTGATAGACCTCGTGATCCAGTTCTCTTCCCCCAGGCAGGTGACCAAGCTCGTCCAAAGGGTAGGAAGGAGTGGACATGGTGTCGGGAGGATAGCCAGGGGTGTGGTCCTGACCCTGAACGAGGAGGACTACTTGGAATCCCTTTCCATAGTTAAGAGATTAAAGAAAGGTTGGCTGGAACCTCCCACGATCTTCAAGAAACCCTATGATGTGTTGGCCCATCAGATAGTTGGCTTCTGTATGGATTTCGGCCCTGTGGAGAAGGACTTCATCTTCGAGAACGTGAGGAAGTGTTATCCTTACAGGGACCTAAAAAGGGAGGAGTTCGAAAGGGTGGTGGATTTCCTGAGGGACATAGGGTTGGTGAGGATTGATGGAAAGGTGATAAGGAGGACGAGGAAGGGGTTGTATTACTACTTCGAGAACTTGAGCGTCATCCCGGATGAGGTGAACTACGTGGTGATAGATGGGGAGAAGAACAGGAAGGTCGGGATCCTGCATCAAGAGTT
The DNA here is from genome assembly GCA_003660925.1 of Nanobdellota archaeon. GTDB lineage: Archaea > Nanobdellota > Nanobdellia > B33-G15 > B33-G15 > B33-G15. Next base: position 2,429 of record QMVD01000062.1, on the reverse strand, counting down.
TGTGGTACAACATGTCGGGATTGGCTCGAAGTTCGTTATGAGTGGGGAGGTTTGGAGGGTCGTGGATGTGGAAGGGAGGAAGATAAAGGTGATAAGGGACAAGGACGTCTTCGGGGCCATCCCTTCTTGGGAAGGGGAGCTCATACCAGTCCCATTCGAGATCGCTCAAGATGTGGCTCAAGAAAAGGGAGAGGGAAGGGATGTCGTGTGGGTCGAGAGGAAGGGGGATGTCCTCGTGCTCTACTGTCCTTTCGGCTCTAAGGTGAATCTCGCTTTGGCCCAGGCCATGGGAGCCATGCTCTCCCAGAGGATAGGGAGGACTGTCGGGGTGAAGTCAGACCCTTATAGGGTAGTGTTGATGGGGAAGGGGGTCAAGGAGAAGGACGTGAAGGAACTCTTGAAGGAGAGGGGGTGGATAAGGGAAGTCTTGAAGTTGTCTTTACCCAAGTCTTCCTTGTTCCATTACAGGTTCTGGCACGTGGCCCAGAGGTTTGGAGTGATCAGGAGGGAGGCAGAGGTGAACCTCTCGCGGGTGAGGAAGTTGGTGGACTTGATGAAGGGAACTCCTCTCTGGGAGGAAGTCTTCAACGAGATCTTCACCGAAAAAATGGATGTAGAAGGTGCGGAAAGGGTGTTGGGAAAGATAAAAGTGAAGGAAAGGGGATGGAGCGAGAGAAGTGAGAACTTCCTCACCCTCTCCGGATACGTGAGGATGAGCGATGAAAGGGAGCTGATAGATGTGGTCGAGAAGAGGTTGAAGTCCAAGAAATTCAAGTATGTGTGCACCCATTGCTGGTATGTTCTGGGAACTTTCCCTTATGGGAGATTCCCGAAGAAGTGCCCGAAGTGCGGTTCCAAGTTATTGGGCGTCTCAGTGGAAAAACAGGAAGTGAATAAAGAGTTTTACCGAAAGACCGCTCCCCTTTACTTATACTATGGGAAGGATGCCTGCCTGGCCTTAGCAGGGTATGGCATCGGGCCCCAGACTGCCTTGAGGATCCTCTCGAGGTATCACAAGGACGAGAAGGATTTGATAAGGGACATAATCGAGGAGGAGAGGAGGTTCTTGAGGACGAGGAGGTTTTGGGATTGATTCACGCTCTTTCTCTTAATATTTCATATACTTTCTTGATTTCATCAACAGCCTTGGAATCCGAAAAAATTACCGGGTTAAGGTTAACGATAGAATCGATAACTTTTTTGTCATAAGATATCTCGCCTAGGAATTTGTCTCCAGCCCACTTCCTTATTCGATCAGAGAAATGAGGATTGATGTCCCACTTATTTATCACGACTCCATATGGAAGATTAAAATGAGTAATGACCTCCAGGATCCTTTTCAAATCGGAAAAACCTGATGGAGTTGGCTCGGTCACTAGCACAACGTAATCGCAACCCCTTATGGATGCTATGACAGGACAGCCAATGCCGGCAGCGGAATCTAATATCATGATGTCATACTCAAATTCCTCAGCTTTTTTCCTCAACTGTTCTACTATCTTTCCGGATCCCGTCTCACCGGGGAAGAGTTGGCCGGAAACTAAGGGGAACCCATATTTCGTCCATTTAACTCTCAACTCTCCGTTCCTCACCGGCTTTATCTCTATCGCCTCCGGATAAAGTATCTTACAAGTTCCACACCCCTCACACAAGAGCGGGTTGATGGTATACTTTCCATTCACTTTTTTTATCGCCCCGAATCTACAGACTTCGAGCACCTCATCGTCCAAAGATTTTTGATCAACTACCCTTGCTTTCTCTGAAGTGGATATCTTCTTTCTTTCATCGTAATCCGTCACTCCCAACCACAACCCGAGATTGGGAGCATCAACGTCACAATCACAAGCAACGATTTTCTTGTTCTTTGAAAAAAGCAAGGCTAAAGAACTGGCCAACATCGACTTTCCGACTCCTCCTTTTCCCGAGGCAACTACTATCTTCTCCACTCTTCATTACCTCCGTTCATGAGTAAACCAACCATTCTCCTGAGGTCCCTTTCACAGTAAGCCTTAATCAGTTCCTCGGAATAGGGGATCTCGATTGAAATCCTCGTGTTGAATCTCCTCGCAATTTCTTCTATCTCTCTCCTGTTCCCTACATCAGCTTTGTTTAAGACGATTTCAAACGGAATCTTCATTTTTTGAAGTAGTTCAAGTATCAAATTCAGGTCATGAGCGCCTAAAGGAGTGGGTTCTGTCACCGCGTATACCTTATCGACATCTAATAAGGCTTGAATGACGCTGCAGTGAGTGCCTGGGGCAGTATCTATTATCAAAAAGTCTGCTCTCTTCTCGCGCGCGAGTTTGATGGCCCTGCTCTTAACCTCGGAAACTATAGGACCAGTCTCCGTCACTCCGGCTTTAGACCTACCCGTGGCCAACCAGAAATTGTCATCGATCTTATTGACGAAAAACTCACCAACCTTCTCA
>QMVD01000061.1 GCA_003660925.1 Nanobdellota archaeon | reverse complement strand
TTGGGAACCCCACCGAGACGAGGGAAGATATAGAAAAAACCTTCCAAATGGTTAAGTCCATCAACCCGGATATGATTCAAATAGCTTTTTTCACACCCTATCCTGGTTCCCCTTATTTTGAAAAGATAGGTGGTGAGAACGACATCTTTTCTAGGCATGAACTCCCGCCCAAGAAATTCGGGGAATTAGAGGTGGATGAACTTTTAGAGGAGAGAAGGAGATTTTACCGAAAGTTTTACTTGGATCTCAAATTCATTTTTTCCTTCCTGAGGAAAGAGGGAATCTCCTATGTGTTGAACGCTGACCATTTCTTCCCCGTCCTTCGAAAAACGTTAAAACTCTTGGGCCCAATTTGATTTAGTGAGGGAGAGATACATTTACTTAATCCTGTTCTTCGCCTTCATAGCTCGCCTCTTCTTCATCTATCCCGCATATTCCGATGAGAACATATACTTCAACATGGCCAAGAACATGGCGGAGAAGGGTTTGGTGCCCTACAGGGACTTCTTTTATGCTCATCCACCCTTTCATCTGCTCCTCCTCTTTGCCTTGTTCAAGCTCTTCGGCCCGAACATGTACTTAGGGAAACTTCTTCCCCTCCTTAGCGTTCTCGTTTCTTCCTTCCTCCTCTCCGAGATTTACTCCCTCTTCTTTAAGAGAAGAAAACCTTACCTTTCTCTCTTGTTTTTCTTTTCCCCCCAAGCACTTTCATTCGGCACAGTAGGATATGGCATGTGGCCTCCCTTGATGCTTTCCCTCCTCTCCATATACTTCTTCCTCAAGAAAAAACCCCTTCTGTCCGCCCTCTCCCTCATCTTCGCGTGTTTCTTCAGATACCTCTTCCTCCTTTACTTCCCAATTCTCATCACTCTCTTCCGAGAGAAGAAAAAGGAGCTGAGAGAATTCATCCTTTACTTCCTCCTTTTCTCCTCCTCTTTTCTCCTCCTCTCCTTGATCTTCGGCCAAAAGTTTCTTTCCCAAACGATTCTTTACCATCTCAAATCGAAGATGGGAGCCTATCAGAACCCTATTTTCTACTCCCGCTACCTCACGATGAACCTCCCTCTCCTTTTCATTTCCTTCCTTTTCTTCCTCTTGTCCAAGGAAAGAAGGCTCGTGTTCTACCTACCATTCCTGCTCGACGCCTTCCTCCTGGCCATCTTCAAGGTAGGCTTCGCTCACTACTTCCTCATTTCCCTTCCATTCTACCTTTTCATCCTCGCTTCTTTCGAGCAGAAAGACATCCTTTGCCTCTTCTTCTTCCTATACGTGGTCTTGAATTATCCCTCAATACTCTATCATAACACGCCCAACAAAGGGATTGAAGAGGTCTTGAGATATTTTGAGGATAAGAAAGGAGAGGTTTGGGGGGATTCCATCCTCATGAACCTAGTGGGTTTCAAGCACAACTTGGAGATACCTTTCAATGAGTTTGACTCAGACCCCATAAGAATGGAATTGAATCCGGATGTCTTGGAGAGAATAAGGGCGAGGGCTCCCGATTACTTGGTCCTCTCTGAGAACTCTCCGAGAACGTTCTTCTTCCCAGGTTACTCCCAAGAACTCTTCGCGGAAGGGCTCCCAGATTTTTGGGTGTTTCACAAAATTTAAAACGAAGCAAGTCTAAATTCATGCATGCGGAAAAAGGCGCGGAAATTTTTCTCTCTCCTCAAATCCGATCGACTCCTCCTTCTCGCGGTCGCCCTGGGTCTTTTAGACACGTCCTTATTTCTTCACAGCTATTGGTATGAGATCTCAAATGGGGTGGAGAAATTTTTAAAGATAAGCACCGAAGATATACAACGTTCATTTTCTAAATTGAATCCTATTGAACCTGTAAGGGTGGAGGTAGATATTAGAGTGGAGAATGGTAGCGTCTATTACGTCGAGAGAGGGAATACAAAAGGGGACAGGGCAAGAGGGATGATCCTTACCATCTTGAATGAGGAGATGTTCGGAAATCTGAGCGAGCATTTAAAGGATAATTTCTCAAGGGAAGCGTCTAACAGTTTGCTGGTAAACATAAAAATGTTAAAACTAGATGATACGGAAGTGAAGATCGAAGAGGTAAATTATTCTTTTGACCCTGACTTAGATTGGATTGAGAAATTCAAATACTTCATTATGTGGTTCGGCTGGGGAAATAAGCTCTTTTGGGAGGTGAAATTGGCAGGAACTTACTCTCATGCCAGTTGTATCTCCGTAGCGTTCAAAGATGGCGTCTCGGGAGAAATGAACATTTCTCTTCCTCATAAAATGTTGTTTTACCATCCTCCCGCAGGATACATCAACCCATCCAACATCACAGTAAACGGAAGCGAAGTTCACGTGAGTTTTGAGTCAGGATATGGAGATAAATTCACTTTCTGTTGGGCTGAGTAAACTTTTTAACATTCCGTGTCTTTTAGATTTTAATGCATAAAAAAGCAATTTCTAAAGGGATTGCTAGCCTTCCCCTCGCACTGATGTCTGCCCTCATTCCCCTTTCTTCCTTTTTCTCGCCCAAGTTATGCGTCCTCATCCTCTTTTCCTCTTGGGGATTCCTCCCAGCCATCTTCTTCCTGAACAAGAAGGGTTCCGCTTCGAGGATCACACTTTACATGTTGGTGATGAGCTTTTTCCTCATCTACAAAATCCATTTCATGAACACCGTGATGGCGTACTCTATTTGGTGCTACATAGACAGCACTTCCCAAACATGTGAGGCCGCTTGTGAGAGCTTCTGTGCTCAATGTAAGGATTGTACGGAGACACCATGCTCTGACAATCTGTGTACTACGTATTCTGGAAACTGCGTGGAGAGTGGCAGTTTTGCGAATTGTGAGGCCTCACGTTGCGCTCAAGGCTATTACTGCACTGGGTTGGGCACGTGCAGCGCTGGCGTGTGTGACAGTACCTGGCGCTGTTGTAGTGGCAGTGGTGATGGCGGTTGTTCTAGTAGCGGGAACTACAGGTGTCAACTGACCTGTGACGGGAGCGGAAGTTGTGACTACGCTACCAACTGTGAATCCTGTCCTACAGGTTGCTCGAACATCTGTGTGGACGCGACGGGATGTTCTGGGGGTTCCTGTACCACTTCTAATTGTGCTCAAGGAAACTATTGCGACTCCGATCAAGGAAAATGTGTTTCCGGGCTTTGTGACTCCACTTGGCGCTGTTGTAGTTCAACGGGAGATGGTGGTTGCTCGAGTTCGGGCAACTACAGGTGTCAACTGACTTGCGATGGTAACGGAAACTGTGACTATGCGACTAACTGCGAAGATTGTACCGCTAAGAACTCCGTGGATACTGACGATGGAGATGATCCTGACACGAAGGGAACTGTGACGGATTACACGGGTTGTTCGAGCGGTTCTTGTAGCAGTAGCACGTATACGGATTACTGCGAGGACGCAACCCACTTAGTTGAATATTATCCAGATGGTTCTGGCTACGGGAGCAAGGACTATTACTGTTCTGACTTCGAAGTCGCGGCTACAGGGGACACCGCGGATGACCCAACGACCACGAGTTCCTGCACCGGAGGGACAGGAGCAGGGTGCTCTGATGGCGCGTTTACCACGAGTTCTGGTTCTTCCTGCACTGAGGGGTGTGTGGACTCAGGTGCTTGTCCCGGAGGAGCCAACTGTGTCTTTAAAGAGTGCTACGCGGTTGATTCCAATGACGGCTGTCCAGGCAAGGATACTTGCACCTC
>QMVD01000060.1 GCA_003660925.1 Nanobdellota archaeon | reverse complement strand
CTATACGATGACCCCACTCAGAAGGGCTTCGGCTATTTTCCCTTAGATGATGAGGGGATCAAGGCGAGGAGGAGGACCCTCATAGAAAAAGGCGTCCTGAAGGACTACTTACACTCTAGGGAAAGCGCTGCGAAGTTGAGGGGAATCCCTGGGAACGGCAGGGCGGAGAGCGCTGCTCATTTGCCCCTCCCTAGGATGTCCAACACGATCTTGGAGAAAGGGGACTCCAACTTTAAGGAGATGCTCGAGGAGATGAAGGATGGGGTTTACATGAAAGGCTCCATCGGAGGAGTGGTAGAGCCTTCTCACGGCTTCTTCCTCTTCAGCGCCAAGTATGGTTTTTTGGTGAGGAAGGGAGAAATAACTGAACCCATAAAAGGGGTTTCCCTTTCAGGAGACATACTCAAAACCCTCAAGGACATAGTTTTGATAGGGAAGCGAAGGTATTGGGTGGGTAGTGGTTATTGTGGGAAGTTGGGACAGACCGTTCCCGTGGACCAAAAGATGCCCTTCGTGTTGTTGAGGGAGGCGGTGGTCGGTGGAAGGACTTGAGAAGGTAGTCACCAAGAGAAACGTGATGACCTTCATTTTCAGGAAGGGGAAGCTCAGGGAGGTGGAGGAGAAGGCGTTGAAGACTGTGGGTATCAGGCTGACGAAGGAAGGTAAGAGTGTCTTCTGCTCGGGGACGGATGAGGAAAGATGCCTGAAGAGGACGAAGCGAATGCTAAAATACGCGAAGCGGACAGAGTTCTTCGGGCTACCCAAACCTTCTAAGTATGAGAAGATAAAGCTCTTCGACAAGAGGATCCTAGGGCTTACGGAGAAGGAGCTCCTAGACTTGGCTGAGAGCTTGATAACCCCGTGGAACACCTACGCCTCCTTCTCCAGGGAGATCAGAGAAGTGGAGTTCGAGAACTCGAACGGGGTGAGAGGGAAGTACGAAGTGGCCTCCTTGAGCGGGGAGGTGGAGGTGAAGCACAGGAACGCCATTTCATACGAGAGCCATATCACCCGGAAGTTCGAGGATTTCTCCTGGGTCGGAGAAAAAGCATACGAACTCTGTAAGCTCTCACTAGGAAAGAAGAGGATCAGGAAAGGGGTTTACCCCGTCACCCTGAGCCCCACAGCATCCGCTGACCTTTTGTCCATCATCTCTTCTCACTTCCACGCGGACCTCGTCCAGAAGGGCATCTCAAAGGCGGTTGAGTGGGAATTCTCCAAGGACCTCACCATATACGATGATGGCCTGCTCCCCTTCGGGTTGAACACCGCTCCCTTCGACGGCGAAGGTGTCCCATGTAAGAGAACCCTCTTAATAGAGAGAGGGAAAGTGAAAGGGTTCCTCTACGACTTCACGACCGCGAGGAAGGAGGGGAAGGAAAGCACCGGGAACTTCCTTCACCTCAGGAAGAGGCCGAACATCTCGGAGAGGAACCTGATAGTGAAGCCGAGGAGGAAGTTGGAACGGGAAGGGGTATACGTGAAACACCTCGTTGGGGTTCACACAGCCAATGAGAGCAACGGGGATTTCTCCTTAAATACTGAGAACGCCTTCTTGATCAAAGGAGGAAAGTGGATCCCCTTGAAGAACGTCATGATCTCGGGGAACGTATTCGAACTCCTCAAGGAAGTGGAAGTGGGGGATGACCTGAGACAGGAGGATAAGATAGCTTCCCCATCCTTGTTCTTCCCGAGAATGAACGTGATAAGTTAAAGTTTAAAAACGATAGCAAATTACTCGAATATGGGTAGGGGCGTTTAAGTAGCGGGGTAGAGCAGCCTGGAGTGCTCGCCGGGCTCATACTGGCATCGTCCCCCTACCCTTTTTAAATGAATTAGAATTCTTCTCATTATGGGCTTGGCAAGGCTAATTTCCCATGTTCTGTTTGATGGATGGCTCAGATGCCATGCAGGTTCTTACATCGTAGGTTTTGCCAACAAAAATTACGTCCTTATCGAACAGTTTAAGACGGACGTAAAACGTTTGGTTGATGCGCATTTCTATGAGAGACGCAGGGAGAATGACGTTTATGAGGTTGAGCTTTCGAGTAAATTCCTTTGGAAGTTTCTCAACGATTTCACATCAAATTTAGATTTACTGGCAAAATTCTTGGAAGAAGATGAAAAGAAAATCACGGAATTCTTAAGGGCTTTTTGGGACGATGAAGGCACCATTTCGATAGATCTGAAGAAACGTTCGATTAAGTTGAGGGGGCGACAAAAAGATGAGAAAGTTAGAAACTTTCTTTTGGAACTGCATCGTGAAATTGGGATCCCCGCACGTGAAGATTATGACAGGTTAGGAATAATCATCAGCAGAAGAGATAACTTGAAGAAGTTCTTCGAGAAGATAGGATTCAGTCACGGGGTGAAGATAGGGAGAGGAAAAGGAAATCTCAGATACGGGAAGGAAAAACTCCAAGTTCTGAGAGAAATCTTGAATCAAAAGCTTTAAAACAGCGGAAGGAGTTAGTGGTAGAGACGATGCCGAGAGAAACCCGGAGGTCGGAGGTTCAAATCCTCCCCCCGCTACTTTTTTAACATACGTACCTCCCTCCAAAAGACGACACGAAAAGAACCGCAAAAGGGGCTGAACTACAACTCAAGAGGAGCGGATGCTCCTATTATTTTTACATCTCAGTGGGGCTCAGGGCCCATCGATTTGTGAGGGATATCTCGTCGTGCCGAGGAACATAGTCCGCCACCTCGGGGTTCAGGAAGGGGACACGCTGGAGGTCATCTTGAGGAGAGCTTGAACATGACCTTTTCGAAGTCCACTATCAACTTACCTTTTATCTTGATTCCCTCCCTTTCCAACAACCTCTTCTTCTCCCTCCATTTCTTCCCCCTGTAACCACCCAAGCTCCCATCGGACCTTACTACCCTGTGACAAGGGATCCCCTTGCTCCTCTTCAACAACTGGCCAACCACCCTGGGACTGGTTCCCAGGACCCTGGCCAGTTCCTTGTAAGTGGTCACCCTTCCCTCTGGGATTTTCCTCACGAGCTCCTCCAACCTCATCTCAGGCACGTGGCTATGTCCGAATAAGCGAAGGTGAGATTATCGCCGTCCCCAACCAGGTAAGAATCGGCACCCACCTCCATGAGCTTTCCGTTCACGCAGAAGTGCCAGAAGTAGGGATCCTTCTCCTCCACCCACTTGTTCGTCTTGATCCCGACCACGAACAATCCTTTACCTTCCACGTACTTCGTCTTGACTTCGTACTCTTGTTTCAAGACGTCTAAAGCGGTCAGGTTAGAGTGTACCAATAACTCACGTCTATCTTGCCAGCCAGTCCCATCATCCACAATTAGCTTCACCTTGTAGTACTTGGAGACTGCAGCTCCTGTGGGGAAGACCCTCTGAGCTATTATGATCACCAAGGTGAGGACAAAAGCCAAGGTCAGGTATTTCCTCATGCTATGGTGCATTCGCTCCACCCACAACTTGGACATTTAACACATCCACTCTCGTATATTAAATCTTCGCTCCCGCAGCTGGGACAAACGTGCTCTTCCACCCTTCCTTCCTCCACCCTTATGCCCAGCTTGCTTGCCACGTCCAATGTCCTGTTCTCTATACTCCTCATGACCTCTTCCTGTCTCTCCCTCTTTCCCCAACCCATGTAGATGACTTGCTTGGACTTGGACCCTTCTCTGTAAATAGTTATCCCTTTACATCCCAGCCTGTGGGCGAAGAGGTAGGCATGTAGGACATCATCAGGACTCGCCCAGTGGGGGAGATTTATGGTCTTACTCACAGCAGCACAT
>QMVD01000059.1 GCA_003660925.1 Nanobdellota archaeon | reverse complement strand
TTAAGGAACTTTCGGAGTTCGAACCGGATATACTCATTTTCCTGTCGGGGTTTGAGAGCTTGAAATACGAAATAGGGCTAGCAAGGAGAATAAAGAGGGAAATCGGGTGTAAGGTGGGATGTGTTGGTTTCCTCCCCAGTCTGTTTCCGAAGGAAGTTTTAAAGAGCGGATTAGACTTCGTCATCCTGAACGAGCCCGAGAGGACTTTTGAAGATATGTTGAGTGGGAGTTGGGGAAAAGTAAAGGGGTTAGCATTCAAAAAAGGAAAGAAGGTGGTGGTGAACGAAAGGAGGAGGGAGGGGGATTTGAAGGGTCTCCCTATTCCCTCCTACGACTTGTTGGATGTGAAAAGATATCATGACATCTTCTTGCCCAAGCCTTTCATAACCGTCGAGACCTCAAGGGGCTGTCCCTTCCCCTGTATCTACTGTAATCACCCTTTTGGGAAGAGGTTCAGGGCGAAACCTGTGGAGAAGGTCTTAGAAGAATTGGAGCTCCTCAAAAGGATGGGTGTAAAATACGTGAGGTTCTTGGACGATACTTTCACCATCGAGGAGAGATGGGTCCTAGAATTATGTAAAGGGATGAGGAGGTTGGGGTTGAAGTTTGTGTGCTTGAGTAGGCCCGATACTTTAAATGAGAGGATCGTGAAGGCTTTGAAGAAGGCTGGGTGTGTAAGGATCCTCTTAGGGGTAGAATCGGGCTCCCAGAGGATTTTGGATTATTACAAGAGGGGGTACAAAGTAGAAGACGTGAGAAGAAGCTTGAAGCTGTTGAAGAAATATGGGATAGAGACCATCGGTTGGTTCATAGTTGGAGCTCCCATGGAGACAGAGGAAGATGTGGAAAAGAGCATCGAGCTCGCGGAGTTATTGGATTGGGTGGTGGTGAGCATCTTGGAGGAGAGGCCCGGGTCAGAAATATTTAATCCGGAAAACTTCTCCTTGTTCCCCTATAAGACTAGGGTAATCAGAGAGAAAGAGGGGAAGAAATGGGAAAGGGAATTTTACTTGCGGTTCTACTCTAATCCGAGGAGGCTCTTAAGGCTCCTCTTCACCTTCTTAAGATATCCAAGACAATCTATTTCGGCTGGTTGGAACTTGTTGTCCTATCTTTTCGAGAGTTCATTGAGGCCAGATGTGTTCTAGAAAAGGAATTAAAGGAGTGTTGAAAGGTTCAGGATATGGAAAAGAGGGTGGAAATGCTCCTAAGGAAGCAGCACTACGGGATCGTGGGGGAGAATGGGGCGGTGAAGCTATGCGCGTGGTTGAAGAAGAGCCTGCACGACAAGGACTTCTGTTATAAGCAAAAGTTCTACGGCATTCAGAGTCATAGATGCCTCCAAATGACCCCAGTAGCCAATTTGTGCAACCACAACTGCCTGTTCTGTTGGAGGGCCATGGACTACTCGAGGAGTAAAGTGAAAAGATTTGATCCCCCTAAGCTCATCATAGAGGGGTCTATTTGGGAACAGAGGAGGTTGTTGACGGGTTTTAAGGGGGACCCCACAGCGAATCAAGAGAAAGTCAGAGAGGCGTTCGAGCCCAAGCACGCCGCCATAAGCTTGTTAGGAGAGCCTACCCTCTATCCCTACTTAAAGGAACTCGTAGAGGGATTTCACGAGAGAGGCATGACCACCTTCGTGGTGACCAATGGGACTAAGCCCGAGGTAGTCAGGAAGATAAAACCGACCCAGCTTTACGTGACCCTCCCCGCCCCGGACGAGAAGATATACGTGGAACTGACGAGGCCTTTGATCCCGAACGGGTGGGAGAAATTGAACGAGACCTTGGAATTGATGCCCAAGATAAGGACGAGGAAGGTGATAAGGTTGACCCTGGTCAAGAAGTTCAACATGGTGAAACCAGAGAGATACGCAGAGTTCCTGGAGATCGCGGAGCCCCACTTCGTGGAGGCAAAGGCGTACATGGCAGTGGGCTTCTCCGTCCAGAGGTTGGGGTATGATTACATGCCTACTCACGAGGAGATCTTGGAATTTTCCCGAAGGATAGAGGAGAACTCAGATTACAAGATCATAGATGAGAAGAAGGAATCGAGGGTCGTGTTGTTGGCGAAGAAGGATTATAAGTGGAGGGACCTCAACAGAGCTCAACCTTTCTGATCTCAGCGTGCCTTATGGGATATATCTTCTTCAACCTTCGCTTGATCTCGCTTTGAAATCTCCCCACAGCTAGAGCGAGGATGAATGCTTCCCAGTTGTATTCTGGGACCACTTTCTGTATGTATTGAGAAAGCCTCTTCCTGAGCAAATATCTCTGCCTCTGGGTGGCCTTGTGAGCAGTTATGAGCATGCTCTTCACCACGATCTCCTTCCCGTCCTTCGTCTTCACCTTGTCTATGGAATCTATCCTGGAGGTCCTCCTCCTCACCAACCTAGCGAGATATGCCCTAGAAAGCTCATAACCCTTTATCTCGGTCCTCACGACTCCATCTTCCACTTCCTTTAATCTCAAGAAGAGGTGAATGTGTTGCTTCGTGATGTCATCTATCAATCTCGAAAGTGGGAGTTTCACCACTCTCCCAACTAGATTGGACCCCAGGGTCTGGCCTATCTCCTGCTCGTTGAAGACCTTTGGGGCTAGGATCTTGTACCACATGGGTTCACCAATTCAAGCGCCTATTTAAAATGTTTTCCCATGCCCTGATGAACTCCTCTTCCTTCCCTTTCGGGATGAGCGCTCCTCCTGCCTCCCTGTGCCCTCCCCCCAATCCGCCTATCTCCTTAGTCACCTCTGCCAAGAGTTCTCCCAGGTTGTTATTTCCCTTCGTCCTGGCGGACACCTTCACCCAATTACCTTTAGGGGCAAAGCCAACCACATTCTCCTTTTGAACCTCGGTCAGCAGGATGGAAGCTACGGTCCCTATCATCCTGGGGTTATCTCCAAAGATGAATACCGTGTTCTCCCCTTCCCTCATTCCTTCACTAACTTTCTCCATCAACCTAGCCAATTCGGTCCTGTATTCTTTCATGATGGGTTCGATGTCCATCTTCGGGTTGAAGCAGAGAAGTAGGGCTTTACTTGTATAACCGAGCCTACTAAAGGCATTTACCACTGTAGAGAACTCGTCAGCATCCATGCCGAAGTCTTTCAAGTAATAGCACTTCCCGAAGATATCTTCCGGCTTTTCCAACCCCTTCCTCCTCAGGACGATCCCAGCCACGAGCTTCTTCTTTTCTTCCTCGCTCAACTCGCTTATCTTCTTCTCGGGGTCCAGTTCTATGGCCTTGAGGAACTCGACGGCGGCTCCCTCATCGTTAAATATTCCAGGGATGAAAGGGTCCGTGGACAGGGCCAAAGCTTGGTAGAGGGGTCTTAAGTATTTCCCGAAGATCCTTATGTCTTCCCTCACGTCCACTTTCGCATCTTCCAAAATCTCTTTTATGGGCTCTTGTCTGTCTCCTCTTGCCCCGATTACTGCTAGAGGGGCCAAATCTTGGTTATCGAACTGTCTGGAAAAGAGATAGGTCACTGTAGAGCCGGAAAATGGAGGAAGGGAAAAAGACAAGGGATTGAGCAAGCTGATGTTTTCACCAAGTTCTCCTTGAATTTGGTGGTGGTCAAATATCCAGACCTTCTTCTCCATTTGGTTTATGAGCTCGAGTTGCCCGCTCCCCAAGTCGGTGAATATGTAATGTTCATAAGGTTCCCTTTTCAACCTCTTCACGAGCTCCTCATCTACGCCCTCCACGATGCTCAGGTGGAAGCCTATTCCCAATCTCTGCAAGGTCTTTGACATTATGGCTGCTGAGCATATACCGTCCGCATCGAAGTGGGAAATCACTCGAAAAAACTTCCCTCTACTTATCTCTTCTCCTGCCCTCTTCAAGGCATCTAGAAACGACTTCATTCTACGAG
>QMVD01000058.1 GCA_003660925.1 Nanobdellota archaeon | reverse complement strand
TCTAGGCCCCCCTGTCTGGGTCCCGAAGGAACACTTCGAGCGTTTCCTGAAGAAGTGGAAGGACGTCTATGTTCACGGGACCAGACTTGTGGCTGATGTGGAGAGGGTTGATGACGCAAGGGTTCTCTTGAGAGATTTGTTGAGGGAATATGATATATAACGAGTTCCTCCTGAAGAGATATGAGGAGATGTTGGGGTCGAGGTTTAAGGAGTTCTTGGAAGCCAGCAGGAAACCCCTCCCGAAGTACATAAGGGTGAACACCTTGAGGATAAGACCAAAGGAGCTCAGGAGGAGGTTGGAGGAGAAAGGGTTCGAGTTGAAGAAGGTGATGGATTATTGCTTCTTAGTGAAAAAGGCTCCCATCTCGATAGGAGCCACCACCGAATACCTTTTAGGATACTATTTCCTCCAAGATTACTCCTCCCTTTTTCCCACCATAAACCTAGATCCCAAACCGGGGGAGATCGTCTGGGACATGTGCGCAGCTCCAGGGGGGAAGACCACCCACTTAGCCCAGTTGATGAAGAATCAAGGGGTGATAGTGGCCACCGATGTGAGGAAGGTGAAATCTTTGTGGTACAACGTCATGCGCATGGGGGTGACCAATGTCATCATTTATCAGAGAGATGCGAGGGAGGTGAAATATAAGTTCGACAAGATCCTCCTGGATGCCCCCTGCACGGGGACTGGTATCTTGAGGAGGGATCCCACGAGGGTGAGGGTCAAACTCAGGGATATAAGGAAAGCTTCCTCTTTACAGAAGGAATTGATGAAAACGGCGTATGAGAACTTGAAGGAGGGAGGAACTTTGGTTTACTCTACCTGCAGCTTGGAGCCGGAGGAAAACGAGGAGGTCGTGGAATACGCCCTATCCCTAGGATTCGAGCTGAAGAGGGCGATAGGGGGAGAGGAAGGGTTGTTGAAGGGGACGGTGAGGATATGGCCCTTCGAGAGCTCAGGTTTCTTCATAGCCAAATTGGTGAGACCATGCGAATAAGGGGAAAGGAGTTCAAGGTCACGAAGGAGATGAAGGAGGTCATAAGAGAACTGGGAGAGCCTTATGCTGCAGGCATTTACATGGAATTTCCCAGCCTTCACGCCCTGATAACCTCTCAGGTGAATTTCCCGAGGGTCTTCGTGGATGACCACGCTGAGCAACTTTTCCTTTACGGGAGGGATGTCTTCTTAAGATCGATCATCAGAAAGGAGGCAGATGAAGGGATAGTGATAATTTGCAACAAGAGGGGAGAACCCCTTGGATTCGGGAAATTCGGGAAGAGGTTGATCAAGAACATCGCTGACCTCGGGATGTACTTGAGGGAAGAAGACTAAACAATTTTTATCAAATCGGTCAGGATGATCTCCTCAACTTCCATCTCCTTAGCGAATGGCCCAGTCAATTCCTGGGAGCCCGTGAACAGGGGATTGAAGGCGGGCATCACGATTACCTTCTTGTCCCTCCACCTCCCCATCAACCAACAGCTCTTGAAGACGGGATGTCCTAGAGAGTCCTCATATTTATACACGGGATGGATGTGCCCTATCACCAAGGTCTTCACGCGTTCTAACAATTCGTCGGAAGGCCTCGCGTGTCCGTGCAGGAACCCCACTCTTCCCACCCTGAATTCCTTCAAGACTTCCACGTCCACGAGCTTTTCTATGTCCCCATCGTGGTTTCCCTTGATGATTACCACCCTGTCGAACAACTCCTTCAACCTCCGCACGAAATAGGGGACCTCCTTCATCTCTTGAAGGGAGAACTCGGGGATGTTGTGCTTCAGGTCTCCCAGGATCAACAACCTCCTTTCCTTCTTTTTTAACTCCCTTATCCTCCTCAACATGTCCTTGGTCTGGCTCGGTATGTTATATCCCTTTTCCTCCAGCTCTCTTTCATAGCCTATGTGTAAATCTGCCAAGATTAACCATCCCCTGTACCTCATGATGCTGTCCTCGAGCATAACTATTTAATTCAGTTCTCCCTTTTTGTCCGTTATGGAATGCCTCTTTTGCGATATAGTGAAGGGGAAGACGCCTTCCTTCAAGGTCTACGAGGATAGAGAGTTCATGGCGGTGTTCGACATAAGGCCAGCGAACCCAGGACACTTG
This sequence comes from Nanobdellota archaeon, assembly GCA_003660925.1. Taxonomy (GTDB): domain Archaea; phylum Nanobdellota; class Nanobdellia; order B33-G15; family B33-G15; genus B33-G15. Next base: position 2,192 of record QMVD01000058.1, on the reverse strand, counting down.
ATCCTCTTCCCGAAACGTCACGTGGTCTTCTTGAGCGATATGAGCGATGAGGAAATAGGGAAGTTCTTCTCCCTTGCGAGCAAGCTGGCGAGCTTGGTGGTGAAGGCGGTGGAGGCGAAGGGATATAACCTCATATATTCCGCTGGGGCCCAAGCAGGTCAGTTAACTCCCCACGTCATCCTCCACATCATCCCGAGATTTGAAGGGGATGAGGTGAAGATCTTCTGGGAACCAAAGTCAGTGAATGAAAAGGACTTCGAGAGGATAAGGGAGAGGATCTTGAAGTTCTTCGAGGGAAAGGAAGAGAAGAAAAAGGAAAGGAAAGAGGAAAAGAAGCTCTATAAGGTGGAGCCCAGGATCCCGAGGTATTGGTGAGGAAGGAAATAAGTGAGGAGGAGGGACAGAAGGAAGGCTGGGACGAAGGGAACACCTTCCTTTATCTTCACCCGTTTGATCTTTGACTTCCTTAAGATTTCTATCTCCTTCTTGCTCAATCCCTCCCCCCTCTTCTCTATCCTCAATTTTCCAACCCTTATGGGCTCCACTAACCAATCTCCTTCCGTTAACTTCTCAGGAGGGACCTCCTTCACGAAGAACTTCTGCTCGATGTCCTTGAGCATGGGGAGGAAGGAGGCCACCAAGATGGTGAGGGGGGGAATGACCCCTATCTCCGTTGGTAGGAATTTGAATAAGAAGAAAGAAATTAACATCCCGCATGAAGCGATTAACTTCTGCTCTCGAGTGGACCTAAACCCATTCTTCAGACCGATGGCCAAGGTGTAGAGGACGCTGTAAAACGTCCCGAAGACGATCAAGTTCACGAAGAAGGGGAGGATGAAGAACCCCTTCTTCGGAAAATAACCCAGGAGGAAGGAGGAAGCGATCATGAGCTTGACGTCTCCTCCTCCCCATTGGCCTGCTTTATACAGTAAGTAGGAGATGCCTCCCAAACCAAGGAGCACGGGGAGACAATAGAGGAAGTAAGAGATGTCTTCTAAGGACCAGAAGAGCCTCAAACCAATCCCTATGAGGATGAGGGAGTGACTCAAGGGATCTGGGACTTCCCTGGTTCTCAGGTCGAAGTAACTAGCGAGGAGGAAGCCGATGAGGGAAACTAAGACCATCAACCACTCCATGGCATAGACTGATAAACATTATTAATAACATTTCCGAAAATCACCTTATGCTTTACCTGATAGGCATGGGCATCCATGACCCAAGGGACATGAGCGTCAAAGGGTTAGAAATAGCCAAGAGGTGTGAAGAGGTGTTCTATGAGAGGTATACCTCTCCTGTGAGCGTGGAAGGTTTGAGGGAGCTCTTAGGCAAAGAAGTGAAGGAATTGAAGAGGAAAGACGTGGAAGAGAGCAATTTGTTAATAGAAAAGGCCAAGGAGAAGGACGTGGCCTTCTTAGTCCCAGGAGACCCATTGGTGGCCACTACCCATCAAGAGTTGGTCTTGAGGGCGAGGAAGAAGGGAATTAAGGTGAAGATCATTCACTCCTCCTCCATCGTGAGCGCTGTCTGTGAGACAGGGTTGCATATTTACAAGTTCGGTAGGGTGACCAGCATCCCGAAGACAAGGGAAGACTTCTTCCCTACCAGTCCCTACCACATCCTGAGGGAGAACTTGGAAAGGGGGCTTCACACGCTCTTCCTCATAGACCCGGAGATAAGCCTCGAGGAGGCAGTGGGATACCTGTTCGAGGCGGAGAAGAAGGAGAAAAGGGGGGTCGTAAGCGAGGAGACCAAGGGAGTCTCCCTCTCTCTGGGAGAAGAACCCGAGATCGTCTACGGAAAGCTGAGGGATTTGAAGGGAAGGGGAAAACCACAATCTTTAATTATCCCGGGCGAGTTGCACTTCACGGAGGAAGAGTTCTTGAGGTGGTGGGAACATGGGGAAGAAGAGAAGGGGTAGGACCACATACGTCTCCTGCGATAGGTGTGGCATGAGGATTGCTAGGTCTAAGGCCCACATCATTTACAGGAGGGGCATGAAATATTACCTGTGCGTTCGTTGTTCCAAGAAGGCTAAGATCACAGGAAGGGGGAGAATAATATACCAATCAAGGAGACGCAGATAGGTCGAGGACGATGTGGTTCACCCTTGGCCCGAACCTCTTGATCTTGGTGATCTTCTCCACCTCTATGTGTTTTCCCACTTCCCTTCCGAGCTCTTTCAACTCCTCGAC
>QMVD01000057.1 GCA_003660925.1 Nanobdellota archaeon | reverse complement strand
ATACATAAAATTTTGTCTCAAGGAAATTTCACAAAAGTTAAAAATTCGGACGGAAATTTCTCAAGGGATGAGGGAAGCATTAATGCTCATGATCATACTTTTCACGCTCTTCGCTCTCCAGCTTATATTTCAAGTCCCTCCTTCAGAGAGGGCTTCCCTTATGTTAAACAAAGAGGAGTACAAATCGGGAGAGATCATGGATATAACCCTGGAGTATTTTTCCCCGAAAAACGTGGAGAACGTGGAGATTTACATCTTTGCCATAAGAAAAGGCGACCACTACTACCTAAGCATAAGAGATGTGAGGAACTTGACCATGGGGCTGAATCAACTCAACTATACCCTCAGGATGCCCTATTGTTCAAGGTGCTCGGGGATAAGTGAGGGGGAGAAAGAAATAGCCTTCGAGATGCTGGGAGAGAACGGGGAAGTATTAGCCAGGGGAAACAAGACCTTCATGTTAAAAGCGTAACCTTTAATAATGAAGAAGATGCTTCATCAAGCATGGCTCCGGCAATGCGCGGTGGCCGGGAAACAATCCTTTGAACTAGTTCTGGGAGGTGAGATGAATGGATTATGAGGTTTACTGGCATAGCTCTGCCCACGTTCTGGCTGCTGCTGTCAAGAGGCTCTGGCCTGACGTGAAGCTGGGCATAGGGCCAGCCATAGAAAAGGGGTTTTACTACGAGTTTTACGGGAGGACGTTCTCCAAAGAGGATCTTGAGAGGATAGAGGAGGAAATGAGGAAGATAATAAAAGAGGACCCGAAGTTCATCAGAAAAGAGATAAGCAAGAAAGAGGCGGAAAAGCTCTTCAAGGACGAGCCCTTCAAGCTGGAGCTCCTCCGAAAGATGGAAGGAGAGAAAGTCTCTATCTATGAGACCGGGGATTTTGTGGACTTGTGTAAAGGACCCCACTTAAGGAGCGCTGGAGAGATAAAGCACGTGAAGCTCTTGAGGGTGAACGCCGCTTACTGGTTAGGGGACGAGAAGAACCCCATGATGCAGAGGATATATGGGATTTCCTTCAAGACCAAGAAAGAGATGGAAGAATTCTTGAGGATGCTAGAGGAGGCCGAGAAGAGGGATCACAGGAAGATAGGGAAGCAACTCGACCTCTTCGGGTTGTATGAACTAGTGGGACCAGGACTGCCCATACTTCATCCAAAGGGCATGACCATAAGGAAAGAGCTAGTGAAGCTCATGAGGGAAGTGAACGATAGATTAGATTTCCAAGAAGTATACACGCCTCACGTGGCGAAGTGCGAGCTCTGGAGGAGATCCGGCCACTATGAGGCCTACAAGGAGAACATGTTCATCTTCAAGGTGAACAAGGAGGAATGGGGGATAAAAGCGATGAATTGTCCCTTCCATATCCAAGTGTATAAGAGCAGGGCGAGGAGTTATAGGGACTTGCCCGTGAGGTACTCAGAGTTCGCCACGGTCTACAGGAGGGAGAAGTCGGGGGAGCTCAGTGGCCTCTTGAGGGTGATAAGCCTCACCCAAGACGACCATCACATATTCGCCAGGGAGGACCAGATAAAGGAAGAGGTGGAAAAGCTGGTGAGGGCGTCCATAGACGTCTTAAAGGGGATCTTTAAGATGAGAGTGAAGGTGAAGCTCTCCACCAAGCCGGAAAAGCACATAGGAAGTGATGAGATATGGGAAAAGGCCACGAACGCCTTGAAATCTTGCTTGGAGGAGATGAAGGTAGAGTACGAACTGAAGGAAGGAGAAGGGGCGTTCTACGGTCCAAAGATAGACTTCGACGCTATGGACTCCTTGGGAAGGTGGTGGCAACTCACCACCATCCAGCTCGACTTTTTCATGCCTCAGAGGTTTGAGTTGGAGTATGTCGACAAGGATGGAAGCAAGAGGAGGCCTGTGATGATACACTGGGCCCTTTTGGGTTCCTTGGAGAGGTTCATGGGCGTGATGATAGAACATTATGCTGGAAAGTTCCCCTTGTGGCTCTCCCCCGTCCAAGTGAGGGTGTTGCCCATAACGGACAGGAACGTTAATTACGGGAGGAAAGTGTGGGGAAGGCTCAAGAGCAAAGGGATCAGGGCAGAATTGGATGACAGCAGAAACACCCTCCAGTACAAGATAAGGGAGGCCCAGTTACAGAAGATACCATACATGGTGATCGTCGGGGACAAGGAGGAGAAAGGGAAAAGCATAGCGGTGAGGGACAGGAGCGGTAAGACAAAGTATGGTATCAAGTTAAATGACTTCATCAAGGACCTCTTGAAGAAAATTGAGGAAAGGTCAGTATAACTTGACCCTTACCTTCCTCATCTTGTCTTTTTTTGATAGTAAGGTTATCCTCTCCTTGTAGATGCCGAAGAACTTGCTCAAGACCTCCAACAACTCCCTGTCCTCTCCGGTCTTAAGCTTCACCCTGAACTTGTCCTCTGCGATCTTCTCTATCTTCGATTTCTTACCTTTCTCTACCAGGATGCTTATTAGCTTCTCCATAGCCTACAACCTCTCCAAGGTCCCGTTCCTTCCCACGTTCAAGAACAGCTCTCCGTTGAATTCCTTCACATAACCTCCCGTTATCCTTATCTTATCTCCTTTCTTCACCTTGTCTATTTGGTTCCCCCACAGGGTGAGCTTCATGCTCCCGGTCTCATCCTCGATCAACGCGTTCATGACCACTGTCCTCCCATACTTTGTCTTCACCTCCCTTATCTCCCCAAGCTCCTTAACATTGACCACCAGTTCCACATCCCTTGAACCGTACCTCACATCCGCTATTTTCATGAGCCAAGAAGGAGGAGGGTTTTTAAAAACTATTTGGTCAGCTTGCTCCTTATAATATAGGAGAACCTCTTCACGTCCTTGAGGATGGCCTCCAAGTCCACTTCTTCCAACCCTATCTTGGATATCTTCCCGAGACCAGAAAGGGAGTTAACCAGGGAGAAGTAGTCCTCGCTCTCTAAGATGTCCTTGGAGAAGAAGAGGAGGAGCCCGCTGTTCTCGCTCATGCCCAAGAAGTACTTTCCATACCTCTCCTTCAAGTTCCTTATGATGCTGTAGAAATCAGCCTTGGGCGTGAGCCTGCAGACCACCAGCTCCTTGAGCATGGAAAGATTAAAAGGGCACCTTATTTATAACTATTGCGATGTACGAACCCCAGGAAGACTCTTTCTTGCTGTTGAGGAACGTGGAGGAGATCAAGGGGAAGAAGGTCTTGGACATAGGAACAGGCTCCGGTATAATCGCCCTTTCCCTCGCAAAAGAGAACGAGGTAACCGCAGTAGATATCGATGAAGAGGCCTTGGACTTCGTGAGGAAGAAGGCGAAAGAAATGGGGTTAAAGGTGAAATGTTTCAAGAGTGACCTTTTTGAGAGAGTAAGGGAAAAATTCGACGTGATATGCTTCAATCCACCTTATCTTCCGGAAGACAAGTTCGACAAGGGAAGAGACACGACCGGGGGAATGGGGCTGATCGAGAGATTTCTAAAGAAGGCGAAGGGGCACTTGAGGGAAGGTGGAGTCATCTACCTCATCTTCAGCTCCCTGACAGGGGACGTCCCTTCACTCGCTAAGAAGATGGGTTACGAAGTAGAGATCCTCGAGAAGGAGCACTATTTCTTTGAGGACATCTACCTGATTAAGCTCTCGCCACTATCTTGATCACGTCCCCATTCTTGAGCACGTAATCCCTCCCAATCACCTTCTTGTTCCTGCAATCTATGGCTTTTATGAAGTTGTCTCCCAAATCAGAATGTATCCTGTAAGCTAGGTCTATCGCTCTCGAGCCCCTCGGCATCACGAAGGCGTCTGGGAGGACCTCTCCTTCCTTGTTCGTGAGCTTGTTCTCGTCCTCGACGGGATAAACTACAACCGCCCCCAAGAGGTTCAGGACCACCTCATTAATCGCCCTCTGAACCCCGCTCCCCCCGTTCTCTTTCAAGAAGTTCCTCATGAATTCTAATGCCTTCAACCTCCTCTGGTCCATGTCCTCTTTCAGGATCTCAAAATCGTCATCTCCCGGGATGTATTTTATGAGCCCCTTCCTGGAGGCCTCCTTTAGGGCCAGCTCCACCTCCGCGGAGCAGGGAAGGACGTTCAACCTCTTGAGATTCTCCCTCGCCTCCTTCATGTCCGCCTTGTTGCCCACTACCAAGATGGGTTTGGAGATCTTGCGGAGCTCCGAAGCGAACTCGAAGAGCCTCTCGTCCTTGAGGAGGTCCTCTTTCTCCATCCTTAAACTCCTGAGGGCCCCCATGATGTGTTCCCGCTTCACCCCCAACCCCGATAAGGATTGTGCTAACTCTGCTATGATGTCTCCCTTCGTCAAGGT
>QMVD01000056.1 GCA_003660925.1 Nanobdellota archaeon | reverse complement strand
CCGAAGGTCTCATGTATGTGGCCGCACAAACAGAGGTCTGGCTCGAACTCCTCTATGAACTCCCTTATGCCAGGGGAACCCGCGTTCACCCACCCCAATTCCCCCAACTTAGTCTTGTAGGGAGGGGTGTGGGTGATCACCACCTTCTTCTCCGCGTCCTTCACCATCTCCCACCCTTGCTTGAGGGTTTCGAACATCTCCTCATCCGTCAAGCTGAACAGCCCTATATCCGCGGAGCCGCATCCGAAGAACCCTACTCCCTTTATCTTGATCCCCATGCCGTGGAGATTATAGACACCAGGGGCATATAATTGTTGGAGGAAATCCGCTGTCGCCAGAGTCTCGTGATTTCCGGGGACGAAGAGGATGGGTTTCCCAAGGGACTTGAAGGGACCAATTATTCCCTCTAAGCTCTCTTCCGCGAAGGTGAGGTCCCCACACAGGACTATGACATCCGCTTCCTTCGCCCTTTCCAATAACCTCTCCACCAGGCCCCTGTCCCCATGGATGTCGCTGACTCCAAAGATCCTCATGTATCTCCCTCCCCTTCCCGATTTATTTAAATTATCCCATGGAAACCGCGAGTAAATAAGCCACCGTGGTGCTGTAATCAAACCTCTCTATGAAAGTCTTTAAGGGGAAGAAGAGGAGGAGGTAGGGCGTTAAGGTCAAGGGATTCAAGAGAAATAGGATGATGAGGTGAGACGCGAAGAATGTGTAGAGCAGCTTCTTCGAGTTCTCCTTACCTAAGAAGACAGTGCTCGTCCTCACGCCCGCCCTTTCGTCCTCCTCGTAATCCTCCAAGTGGTTCCTTAACTCGAATGCCATGGAACAAGTGGCCACGGCCAACAGGAAGTAGAAGTTGGGCTCCCTATCGGCGCACAAGTTCCCGAAGAGCACTATCAGTGCCCCGAAGAAGAAGGCATGGGACAAGAGGTCCAAGATGGGCCTCGTCTTGAGCCTGAGGGGCCTCGCGGAATAGATGAAGGAGAGGAACATCAAGAGGGAGTAAACAGGGAGGGCCTTGGGGAACCAGAAGTAACAGCTCAGCATTCCTAAGAGGAACAAGAAGATGCACTCGAGGATCGCGACCTTCATGCTCAACTCTCCGGTGACTATAGGATTCTTTTTGTTCCCCTCATCGTTCTCCACGTCGCAGACGTTGTTCACTGCGAAAGAGAACCCGAGGTATGTGGAGAGGGGCACGAGGAATTTGGGGAGGTTTTGGAGACTGAAGAACCCCAACAACCCCATGCCGAAGTAGACCGGCCAATGCTTCACGCGCAGGTTCTTGATGAGGCCCTTGAGCATCTTCTCACCTGTGTCCGAAGATGATGGTGAGGGGCTTCCTCTCGTCCACCCTCCCGAACCCGAACCTCTCCATCTGGATGATCTCCCCTTTCCTAAGCTTCTCCATGCCCTTCTCCCCCAATCCCTTCACTTCCCTGAGCTTCAACCCATCAGGGACCAAGACCTTCACCTCCACGTTCTCCTCGGTCACCCATTGAATCTTCTTCACTTCTTTAGAAATTTCCTTCCCAGCATAATAACCCACCAACCCCTCTCTCTCCTTCTTGAGTTCCACGTTGTACAAGTCCTTTAACCTTATGAGACCGGGTCTCGCCTCTTCCTTTGGGATGTAGAACACGCCTTTCGTCTTGATCACCCTCAGTCCCCTTTCCGGGTGGTTGGGATGCAACTTCAACTTCGCCGTCACCTTCGGGGCCCCTTTCACCTCTATCCTCACGGGATCGGGGACGAAGAAATACCTGTTCGCCAGATCATCTATCATCTCCCTATTTATCCCAGCTATCATGTCCCATTCCAAGTTCGTCTGAGCGAGGGAGAGGCCCACTTCCTTTGCCAACCTCTCTATGGTCTTGGGGTGGATCCCCCTCCTCAAGATCGCCCTTATGGTGACGAGCCTGGGATCGTCCCACCCGCTTATCTTCCCCTCGCTTATGAGCTTCCTTATCTCCCTCCCCTTGGTGACGAAGCCTATGATGTTTATCCTGGAGTAATGGATTATGGTCGGATTCCTCAATCCCAAGAGGGACCTGAGGTGGTTCTGCAAGTTCGTCCTAGCCAAGAACTCGGAGCTCCTCAGCACGTGGGTCACGCTCAGACCATCCTCTATGGAGACAGCGAAGTCGTAGGTGGGCCACACCCTGTATTTCTTACCCTGTAAGGGATGTTCATCCGTGATTATGCGGAACAAGGTTGGGTCCCTCATGGCAGCATCATCGCTCCTCATATCTCCCCTTAGCCTCAGGATGGCTTCTCCGGGATAGAGCTCCTCGTGCATCCTCTTCCACAAGTCCATGTTTTCCTCGATGCTCCTGAACCTGCATTTACATTCCTCCCTCTCCCACCTGTTCTTCCTGATCACCTCTTCCTCACAGGTACACACGTAGGCGTGGCCCTCCTCTATAAGCTTCTCAGCATATCCATAGTATAATTTCAGCCTCTCGGACATGATGACCTCTTCATCCCACTTGATCCCTATCTTCCTCAGGTCCTTCCTTATCCCCTCATAATATTCTTCTTTCACCTTGGTGGGGTTCGTGTCCTCGAACCTCAGGATCAACTTTCCATCGTACTTCTTGGCGTAAAGATAGTTTATGTAGAAGCCGATGGCGTGTCCTATGTGGAGGTACTTGCTCGGCTCTGGAGGCAACCTCAGGACCACCTTCCCCTTCTCCGCATTCGGGAGCTCAGGAAGCTCCTTCTTCACCTCTTTCTTCTCCAGGAGTTCTGGGGCTATCCCCCTCAACCTCTCCTTTTGCTCTTCCAGGCTTAGAGAGTTCACTTCTTCCACGACCTTCTCTATCTCCTCCATCAACCCCCTTATGTTCTCCCTCAACTCCGGGCGCTCTCCGAGGACCTTGGGCAGGACGGCCTTTGGCAACGCCTTACCATCGTGCTCTATCGCATTCTTCAACGCCCACTTCCAGATGACCTCCATGGGAGGAAACCCTCTTGAGAGAATTTAAGAGTTGCTATAAACTGAGCATCTGACCGTTCTGGAGGAGGTGGGCGTCCTTCCCCAACTCATACCCCTCCTCCACTGCCAGGCTTATGGCAGAGGCCAACTTCTCTATGTAACCATGAGTGGGCACGTAGTGTTCTGGCCTGATTATCTTCAAGAAATCCCTATGATCCTCCCTGCTCGCGTGACCAGAGACATGCACGTCCTTAAATATTCTCACTCCCTTCGCCTTGAGCTTCCTCTCCAACTCCGCCCTGTTCGCCATGTTCACAGGAGAGGGGATGGTCTCGCTCGCGAATATGACTATGTCTCCCTTCTCGAACCTGAATGGCAACCTGTCATCCGCCATCTTTGAGAGGATGGAGTTGGGCTCCCCTTGGTTTCCAGTGGTTATGAGCAAGAACTTATCTCTTCCCTCCCTCTCTATCAACCTGAAAATTTGTTTGAGCTCCTTCTTCCTCGAGGCAACCTTTGCTCTGTCCCTTATCCTGACGATCCCCACCTTCTCAGCAGCATCTATGTAGTTCAACATGCTCCTCCCCAAGATTACGGGTTCCTTCCCTATCTTCTCCGCCAGGTCCACTATGGTGTTCACCCTGGCTATGTGGCTGGCGAAAGTTGTGATGAGCAAGAGTTTTCCTCCCCCCTCTATCATGGTAAGCACTTCCCTCAACATCTCCCTTTCTATGCTCTCGCTGAAGGTCTTCCTGGGCCTGTCTATCCTGGTGGTATCCGTTATCAGGACCTTAACTCCATCCTCTCCCAAGATCCTCAACCTGTTCATGTTCATGGGCTTCCCTAAAACAGGTCTAGGGTCGAACTTGAAGTCGTTCGCGTACAACAGGGTCCCCTCCCTCGTATGCAGGGCTATCATCACCGTTTGGGGAGTTGAGTGGGTGGCGTAGATGAACTCCGCCCACAAATCCTCTGATATCTTATACCTGGAACCGGGGTTCACCTTCACGAGTTCGTTCGGGAACCTCCCCTTTCCCTCCCTCAGCAAGTTCTTTATCACCTCTATGGTGAAGGGGGTTCCGACCACGGGAGCATCATAGAGGGAGGCCAGCCTCACGACCCCGGCTGAGTGGTCCAAGTGGGCGTGAGATATGAGGATGGCTTTCACGTCCTTTCCCCACTTCTTCCTGAACTCCCTGTCATCCGGAAGGATCTCGGTCTGGTACAACTCGTTCAGGGGAAGGGCATAGGGGTTTCCGTCCTCATGGGCGGCAAGCTTCTCCACCCAGACACCCATATCTAAGACGACCACATCGTCTCCCACCCTAACCGCGGTCATGTTCCTTCCGATCTCCGAATATCCTCCGATCGCCCAGATATCCATG
>QMVD01000055.1 GCA_003660925.1 Nanobdellota archaeon | reverse complement strand
CCCAAGACGAATCTCTACATTATTGATAGGGAGCTGTGGACGTGGGCTAAGAAAGTGGCCGAGGACATGGGATTTAGGAGTGTCAGTGAGTTTGTTTTTCATCTATTGGCTGAAGCTCGGAGAGTCTCTTCCACTCCCCAGTCTCAAGGAGATAGTCTCGAAGGGCACACCTCAACAAGGCCTCGATAAGAGCACTTCGGGGAATTAGGCCTCTTATTGTATCTATCTGTTTGATGAGCTCCTCATCTATGCTGAGTGAAATCCGTGTCTTCATGTTCTCCACCCCCTGAGATATTGGATTATTCTCCTCCCTGTTTTCATCACCGTCTTTTCAAGCTCCTCTCTAAACTCGTCTCTCTGAACCCGTATCACCGGCCCCTTTGCCTTTGGTGTGTTCATCTCTCCCTCCTCCGGCTTTCACGAGCTATTTTAATTGGTTCTAACCAGAGGGGGTCGAAAATCACGTATATCACGGGACACTCCGGATTATCACAGAACCATTTGGTGTTATCCTTACCCCTACGTAAAAGCCTCCCACAATCTGGACACGGCCTCTTCATCCTGTTGGAGAGGGTTAAAGCCCCCTGAGACTTTAATTTTTCTATTAGACTTATACCACTCATACCACTCTCACCACTCGGTATAAACTTTATGTATCAAAGATTCATATTCCGAGCCTGCTTCTCTGCCTCCTCAAGTATATGTTTCAACCCAATCTCATAGACAGCTCGGTCAAACTCTCCGAGATTCAAGGTGGTTCTAAGGCCATATCTCCTCAGAAGTTCATCGAAGATTCTAAGCCTCTCCTCCATCGTCTCCCCCGACAGCCTCACAGTAATTCGATGTTTAACACTACCACCTCTTCCTCTCCTCCCAGGCTCGAATATCACCCTCCTCCCTGTGATCCCTCCATATCGTCGTCTCCTGAGAATCAACCATCGAATTTTACCCTCCTCCATAACAAATCTCCCATCGAGGACGTGATCTAAATCGTCTATATCGTCTGAAAACACCTCTTCGAACTCCTCTTCAAACTCCTCTGACTCCATCGAGAGGTGTTAAGGGTGGCATAGACATAAACAATTTTGTTGAATACAAACTGTTTTGAATAGACACAATTCGTTCCTATGGCTTGGCCGAATTTTCTCTCATATCAATAAGAGAAATTTCTCCTTGAGCATCTCTGTCGGCTCCAGCATCTCTGTCGTCTTTTATTTATATTCTTCCCTTCTCCTCTTCACCATGTCATGTTGAGGATACATGCACATCAACTGGGTCTCTTTTGGTGGTGTGGAGAGGCCTGTAGACTCGTCGTGATGGAGGGGAGAGAGACCAGGGAGACTTCATCGACGATTAGGGGTCGGAGAATTCATGAATGGCTTGCAACTAGACCCCTCACACTTTCGGAGAGAAGACTGTGGCATAAGTTGGAGCCATATAGAGGAGATGAGGGCTTTGGGAGATATGTGGAGGATTTAGATGTGATGTTGTTGGGTAATCCAGATGATTTGAGGGTGAAGGGAAGGAGGGTGTGGATAGAGGAGTATAAAACACTTGACAGGGATAGTTTAGGCTTCTGGATGATGTTTAGAAGGCCATGTGCAGAGTATCAAACTCAGACATACATCTATATACTCACCCCAGTCTTAGGAGAACTGGGCTATCAACTGTCTCGGAGGGGTTATATATGGCTTTTTGATGAGAGTGGGAGAGTTATGAAGGTTCTCCCGACCAGATTTATAGAGGAATACTATCTGATTCAACTTGAGAGAATAGTGAAGATGTTGAGGGGAGAGGAGGAGATGATACCCCCACACAGATTCAAGTGTAGACAGTGTGAATTCAGAGAGGTGTGTAGGATATGGGTGTCAGAGAACTCGGAGAAGTAGGAATTGGAGAAATAATAAGAAGGGCCTGGAATCTAAGGGTTGATAGAGCACGGTTTTATGGAGAAAATTGGAGAAAGATGAGTCTGAGAAGCCTTTACTGTGGTGCACTATATAAGTTGGAGAGGAGTTTATACACAGAAAACAGGGAGAAGAAAATCGATGATTTATTTGATGCCTTGAACTATATCATCTTCATCTTGAGGAGGCTGGGGATATGACTGTGGAGATTAAAACGGAGTTTAACGGTGTGAAGATGGGAGATTTAATCTCAATCTTATGGCTTGATTCCTTCTCTGGAGAGGTTTCACCTCTCGACCTAGACCTAGACCATCCATATTGGGATAATTTCCCCAGATTGATGAGTGTTGGAGTGTGGATAGGCCTCATAAGAAATGTTCACATCTTGATTCAGGATTGGCATGTGGATGGGAGAAGGGTCTGTTACATCGGTATACCTAACGGATGTGTGTTTGAGATTAAGACCCTCATCCCACACTTCTTGAAGGGAAAAGAATTGGAGAGGGTGATTACTAGGATGGGATTGGCAGACGAGTTGGGATATTTAACGACGGGGAGTAAAGAGTTTTGGGTCTAACACCAATTCCTTTGACTTTGAAGAGGAGAAAGCTCATTTTAAAGTGTAGAGAGTGTGGGAGGGTATTTGTTGTTCACACCGATAAGCCGATGGTGTGTCCGGAGTGTAAGAACACTAAATGGTTCTGCCACAACTGTCAGAGATATTTTGAACCGACAGAGCTATGTCTAAGATGTAGATGGTTTATCTGCCCATACTGTGGGGCCTGTGGATGTGATTACTTCAAGAAGAGGAGAGTTGTGAAGATTGTTAGAGACAGAGATAGAGAAGTTGAGAGGAGCATACACAGAGGTGCTGAGACCTCCGAAGAGAAGGGATAAACCAATTGAGAACCCACAGGTTTTATTCTGGGATACGGAGTTTGATGAGATGGGATTAATCTCAATTCAATTTGGATGGTTTGAAAGTGGAGAGTTTAGGAGCAGGATTATCTACACCTCTCAATTGGATTTGGAGAGTCTGGAGAGATATGTGAGGGAGATATATCAAAACGGAGTGGTTTATTTAATCTCCCACTTCAGTATAGCCGAGCTTCACAATCTATCAGACCTATGGGAGGCCGACTTGGATTTAATACATAAGGGCCTGGTCGGAAGATGGAGAGAGCTGGTTTTCCTCGACAGCTTCCTCCACTTCTGGTGTGGTCTCGACAAGGTGGGAGAGAGTGTTGGAATCGAGAAGCTCGATATAGATAGGGGTAGAATAAGGGAAGTTTATGAAAATAATCCGGAGCTGTTTGAGAGGTATGCCTTAAGAGACGTTGAAATTTTAGCCCATGCCTTTATGGAGAGGAGAAGATGGATTTTGGAGAAGTGGAACGTGGACATCTTAAAGTGTCAGACGACAGCTCAGACTGGAATGAAGATTTTCCTCACAAACTATTTGAGAGAACCTGTTGAACCCCTCAGATTAGGCTGGGAGATATACACTAAAAGGGTGGGAGATGAATGGAGAGAATATCGAAGGAAGAGATGGTTTTACGGTGGTAGTAAGGATAGGAGATTCTATGCACTCAGATGTTATTGGGGTGGTCGGAGGGAGGCCTTTGTGAGAGGTGTCTTGAAGGGACACTTTGAAGTTTGGGATGTGGAGAGCATGTACCCCCACATGGCCTTATTACCCCTCAATCTTGCCTCTACACGGTGGAGGAAGGTGAGGGGGTGGTCGGAGGAATTGGAGGATGCAGAGGGATTCATCAGAGTTGAATTTAGATTCCCAGAGGAGACGAAGTATCCATGCCTCCCTGTTTATGATGGTCGATTTCCAAAGCTCACATTTCCACTTGAAGGTGTATCCTGGTGCACCCTACCAGAGTTGAGATTGGCCCTTGAGATGGATGTAGAGATAGAGAGGCTTGAGGGCTGGGTCTGGTGGCCGACGGAGAAAGAGGAGAATCATCCACTCAGAGAATTCATGTCGGAGCTCCTCGATATTAAGAGGTCGTCGGAGAAGGGAAGTGTCGAGTATGAGACATCAAAGCTCTTGATGAATTCAATCATAGGAAAATTCGTGCAGAGAAACCCCCAATACACACTGAGAGACATCCTACAGGTTTACAGACAGCTCAGAGATGAAGAGGCCTTAAGGGAGTTTCTGAGGAAAAAGAAGACGAGGGAGACTATTAAACAGGTGGAGAGTGTGGCCTCGTGTTTCTCCCCAGAGTGGGCCTCCACAATTCTAGGTCGAGCAAGAGCCGTCCTGGGAGACTTGATGAGAACCTCTGAGGCCTTGACGGGCCACACCGACAGCATCTTCATTCGGAGTGGCTCATCGGTAAGTTGCCACCACTTATACCAACTTCAAAAATTGGGGAGTGGCTTAAAGAGGGAGGCTGAGGGAGACACCCTATGGATTGGGAGAAGTGCCGTCTACGTCTTATTTAATTGTGGAGAGGTTGTGAAGGAGGCCCATCATGGCTATCCAACAGATGAACCCTTCGGAGAGATTGTGAGGAGAAATCTAGAGGCCCGTAAATCCCTGATTAGGAAGACGAGGAAGAAACACATAATCACTCCAAAGGAGGCTCTCCGATTTGGCCTCCCCCTCGGAAAAACCATCATCAAAGAGTATAACAT
>QMVD01000054.1 GCA_003660925.1 Nanobdellota archaeon | reverse complement strand
TATGACCAGAGAGACGTAGAACACTATGAACTTGGTGAAGGAGCCGAAGAAGTCATAGTAGGGCACTTGCATCTCCTTTATGCTGTTCTTGAGGTACTCCCCCGCCAAGAGGCCAACTATCACCACCAACGCTGCCCCGAAGAGGGCTGGCAGGTAGAACAGGACCTCTTGCAGGAACGCTTGTAGCGCTGTCAAGGCTATGAGTTGCGCGGCTTGATTGAGGAATATGACGAAGACGTACCACTTGGACAACGTGGCCAATAGGTTAGTGAGGCTAGCCTTCCCCAATGCCTTCTCTAGGCCCCTCTCCTTGAGGGCCATGTCCAGCTTTATCTTTTCCAATCCCTTCTTGACTATCTTCCCTATAATCACTGCCACCAACCAACCCACCACTAGGATGATGATGGCTGCTATGACTCCTGGCAAGATGCTGACGAGTTGAGTCCCAATCTCAGAACCCGCGCTCAAGATCCCGGCCCACACACTGTTCACGAATTGGCTCATTTCTGTTTCCCACATATTCATACCTATCCACGGATTTTTTAAATAGTTAACGCGCCTTCAACTTAGCAATTTCTTCCAAGAGTTCTTGCTCTTCTTTGCTCAACAAGTTCTTGTGCTTGGTCCACTTTTCGATCTCTTTCTTGCTCAAGTCCACTAGGAGGACCTCTCCCTCC
This sequence comes from Nanobdellota archaeon, assembly GCA_003660925.1. GTDB lineage: Archaea > Nanobdellota > Nanobdellia > B33-G15 > B33-G15 > B33-G15. The sequence continues at coordinate 3,935 of QMVD01000054.1, read as the reverse complement.
CTCAAGTTCCTACCAATCACCGCCCCATCTATGGAGACCGCCACCCTGTCTCCCTTCTTCGCCTCCTCCACGTTGACACCAGAATCCTGGATTTGTTTTATCTTTCCTATTCTTTTACCGCTCAACTTCATGACCTCACAACCGGGCTTTATCTTTCCGGCCAGAACTTCCACCCCGACTATGGCGGGCTTGCTCTGCCTGAACACGAAGCCCGGCAACACGGTGAACTTCCCTGGAGGGGACAAATCCTTTAACTCTTCCCTGAGCTTCCTTTCCCTCTCCTCCTTCACCCACTCTTCATATCTATCTAGGATCTCGTAGATTATGTTGGAGGTTATGATCCCAATGCCCAAGTCCTTCGCTGCCTCTTCCGCCAAAGGGTTCACCTTGACGTTGAACCCAAAGATCACGCCGAGGAAGGGGTCGAACTCCTTCACGCTCTTTGCCTCCATCACATCGCTCCTCCCGATCTCGCCTATCTCCGCCTTCCTCACCGGGATTCCCTTATTCCTCATCATGTGGGTCAATGCCTCTAGCCCCCCCAAGGTGTCCGCCTTTATGATCACCCCATTTATCTCCTTGCTGAATATGACTTCTTGGATGTCCTTCTTCAACTCCTCCAGCTCCACCTCCCCCTCCGCCTTCACCAAGGGCATCCCAGGTATGACCCCTTCCAAGTTAGGGGCCACTATCTTTATCCCACAAGCGGCGTGAACCTCCCTAACGCTCTCGAACTTTCCCTTCTCTCTCAATTCCCTCAAGGGGCGCGGCTTCAGGATGGCCTTTATCCTGGTGATTATGGGTTCTGGGAGGGCTCCTACAGCTATCCTGTCTCCAACCTTCAAACTCCCCTCATAGAGGATGACGTCTATGGTCTTCCCTAATCCCTTCTCCTCCTTCACTTCTATCACATTTCCCCTTCCAGGGCCCTTTACCTCTATTTTCAGGGAGTCTTCCAAATACTTCTGGCTGAGGCCGGCGAGGACTGCCAGGAGCTCGCTTATTCCCTCCCCAGTCACCGCGGAAGTCGGTATGATGGCTATCTGCCTTTGGAAGTCCACCCTGTCAAACCTGTCAGAGTCGAAACCCATTTCGGATAATTGGCTCATCAACCTGTAAATCCTCTCATCTAACTCCCTCCTCGCGGTCTCCCCCTGCTCCTTCAAACTATCTAAGAAACAGAAGTCCTCCTTAGGTCTCCACCCAGGTATTAAATCTATCTTGTTGGCAGCCACCACGAAGGGAACTTTATTCTGCTTGAGGATCTCTATGCTCTCCTTTGTCTGGGGCATGACCCCTTCGTTGATGTCTATCACCAAGACAGCGAGGTCAGCTATGCTCCCTCCCCTCCTCCTCAGGCTCGTGAAGGCCTCGTGTCCGGGGGTGTCTATGAACAACAGGCCAGGGATCTTTATCTCCGCCCCGAACTTCTCCAATAAAGGACCACACAACCTCTTGATGACGTCCAGTGGGACCTCCGTAGCCCCTATGTGCTGAGTTATCCCCCCAGCCTCCTTCTTCTGAATGAGGGTTCCCCTGATCTTATCTAGCAGGAGGGTCTTCCCATGATCCACATGACCTAAGACGCATATGATGGGCTGTCTTATCATGATTGGCTTACTCCCCGAAAGCGTTAAAACTTTTCCCTTCTTTCATCCCTTGATGATCCTGAGCGATAAGGAGATCAAGGAATTGGTGAAGAAGGGGGTTATAATGGGCTTCATAAATCTGGAGAAGCAAATCACGCCGAATGGATTTGATTTAACGGTCAAGGAGGTCCTGAGGGTAAAGGGAGGAGGGAAGTTGGATTTCTCCAACGAGGAGAGGAGGATAAGCGAGGCAGAGTTGTTGGAATGGGAAGATGGGGAGTTGAAGTTAGAGCCAGGGGTTTACAAGATAAGGACGAACGAGATCATGAACTTTCCGAAAGATCTAGTGGCCCTCGTCTTCCCGAGGAGCTCTCTCACGAGGAATGGGGCGAGCATAGAGGCAGGAGTGGGGGACGCTGGCTTCCAAGGGAGGTACGAGCTCCTCCTCACGGTCTTCAAGCCCATAACCTTGAAGAAGGACGCTAGGATCGCTCAGATGGTGTTCTTGAGGATGAGCTCGAGGGCAGAGAGGGAGTACGAGGGCATTTACAAGTTCATATGACCTCCCTTTCATCCACCCTCGTGTAGGAATGTATCTCGTCAGGGCTGAACCAAAGTTCTATCTCCTTCTCAGCTTCCTCCTCGTTCCCAGAGGCGTGGATCAAGTTCTTACCACCATGTGGGAGCGTGTGGGCGAAGTCCCCCCTTATCGTCCCTGGTGCTGCCTCCTCGGGGTTAGTGGAGCCCACAATCTTCCTCACGACCCTCACAGCGTTCACGCCCTCCACCACCATGGCCACCACAGGGCCAGAGGTTATGAACTCTATCAACCCGATGTAGAACTCCTTTCCTTTGTGTGCCTCGTAGTGCTTCTCAGCCATGTCCCTTTGGACCCTTATCATCTTCATCCCCACTATCTTCAAACCCCTCTTCTCGAACCTCGAGATGATCTCCCCTACCAATCCTCTCCTCACTCCATCCGGCTTTATGACCACTAATGTTTTTTGCAAAGGCGGGATCTCATTCATGCTCTTCACCTCCAGGAATCACGACTTAGAAGGAGACGCGTGTATAAATGTTTTGCCCCAGGGACACGTGGTCCGTGATTTACTTGATCACTTCCATCTCGTACCCGTATCTCCTCGCTAGCCTCCTGAGCCTCTCCTCCTCCCTCTTGTCCAGGTTGGAGAGGATGATCTCTATCTCCTCTGAGGTGTTTATCAGCGGGTCCTTGAGGAGGTTCAATACCCTCCGCTTGACCTCCTCTGATTCCGGTGTCCTCAGTGGTCTACTGAATACCACCATCACGTTCATAAAAAAGAATGACTTCGAGGGCTTATAAAGAATGTTATAAGCCAAAATTTATAGGGAAAAATAGAAAATCTCATTTACCCTTTCTGACCCACTCTACCTTCTTCGGCTTCCTCCCAAGCTTTAACATATTCTTCTCGCATTTGCTCGAGCAGAAGTAGAAGATCTTCCCATCGTTCCTCACGTACATTATCCCGGTCCCGGGCTCTATCTCCTTCCCGCAAAAAGAGCACTTCATCTCTTCTTCCTCCTACCAGTCAGGGGAGCTGCCTCCATCTCCGTCTCTTTCAGCATCAAGATGTCCCCTATCCTCACAGGTCCCTTGACGTTTCTCCTCAACACCTTCCCCTTGTCCCTTCCTGCTAGGACCTTGCATCTCACTTGGGTTGCCTCTCCCCTGGCCCCAGTCCTCCCTATGATTTCTACCACTTCTGCAGGAGTTGCTTCAGCGAAGATTTCTTCTTCCCTTACCTCCCTTTGTTCCTCTGCCTTTACTTCCTTCCTCCTCCCTCTCTTCTTCGTTCCGCCCATTCTTTACTCCTTCTTCTCAGCTTTTTCGATCTCCTTCTTGATCTCCATCAACAGGTTCTTTCCCTCTCCTGCGTCCACTATGGCGACTGAAGCAGCGGCCACTTCCAGCCCTGCTGCGGACCCCAAGTCCTGTTTGCTTGGGACCTTGACGAATGGTATGCCCTTCTCCTTGCAAAGAGGAGGTAAGTGCATGACTATCTCAGGAGGATTGACGTCCTCAGCGATCACCACCAACTTAGCGATCCCCCTCTCCACAGCCTTGGTGGTCTCATTCGTCCCCTTCTTTATCTTCCCACTCCCCCTCGCGAGCTCTACGAGCTCGTACACCTTCTCAACGAACTCCTTTTCCATGCTCATCACCTCTTTTCATCAGTTCGGCGATGGAGATAAATGGAGAGTCCTTTTTAAAGGTTTCTTAGCCGAAAACCGTTTAAGGTTGGAGTGAGGGAAAAATGACATGGGGAGGGAGCTGGAGGTCTTGCTCTTTTCCGTCTTTGTGGCAGG
>QMVD01000053.1 GCA_003660925.1 Nanobdellota archaeon | reverse complement strand
GTGTTGGCTGGCGGGAGTGGAGGGGAGAGATGTTTGAGAGAAGTGGATGGAAAGAGTGTCCTCGAGTGGAACTTCTCCTTGCTGAAGAAGTATGGCGTGGAAAAAGTGCTCATAGCCCTTGATAAGAGGGGGAGGAGGATAAAGGAGAAATTCGGAGATGGAAGGATGTTTGGGATGAGTTTGAGTTACGTTGAGGAAGAAAAGCCTTTAGGGACTGGAGGAGCAATAGGCAATGCCAAGTACTTCATAGATGAGACGTGCTTGGTGATATATGGGGACAACTACGCCGAGATAGATTTGGAGAAGTTCTATCAATTTCACAAGAAGAGTGGGGCGATGATAACCATCGCCTTAAAGTCTTTACCTGAAGCGAAAAAGTACGGTAATGTTCTGCTTGAGGGGAACAAGGTGGTAAAATTCGTTGAGAAGCCGAAAGAGGTGGTTTCGAACATAGTGAGCACTGGCATCTTCCTCATAGAGCCAGAAGTGGTCGAAAGGTGTAGAGGGAGTTTTGAGAGGGAAGTTATACCAGAGTTCGTTGAAGAATGTAAGGTCTATGGTTACGTCTTCCCGGGGAGGTGGATTGAAGTATGATATTTTTAAGATACGACATTCGAGGGAAATACCCAAAAGAACTGAATGAGAAGGTGATGGAACAGATAGGGATTGCCGTTGGAGTGAAGTGGAAAAGAGTTGTTGTCTCTCGGGATTTGAGGCCTAGCGGGGAATCCCTGCAAAACGCGTTGATAAGTGGTTTGACTCAAAACGGTGTTGATGTGTTGGTGGCCCCTCCTTCCCACTTTGGGTTGGCTTGGTTCAACGCCTTCAAGGCAGGGAGGGAATGTTTGTACATAACAGCCTCTCACCTTCCTTATAATTTCAATGGCCTGAAGTTCTATCATCCGGATGGTACGGGTTTTTCCGTCGAAGAACTTCAAGAGGTCTATGAGTGGTTCGAGAGGGCAAAGCCCAGGAAGAGAGGAAAGGTATGGAACATAGACAGAAGTGAGGAATACATGGACTTCGTGCTCGAGAACTTTAAGTCAGATAAGAAGGTGGTCGTTGACTTCGGGGGAGGTGCGACCACGCTGTACGTGCCAAAGGTGTGGAGAAAGATATGCGAGCATGTGGGTTTCCTCCACGAGAGGCCAGACCCTTATCTGAAGGTCAGAAATCCCGAACCCGTCCCAGAGGCGTTGGGGAAGCTGAAGGGGGCCATGAAAGGGAAGGACCTCGGAGTGGCTTATGATGGTGATGGGGACAGGGTCGTCTTCCTCGATGATGAGGGAAAGTTCTTGTCTCCAGAGGAAGTGGCAGTTTACTTGGCAAGGGAGATGCATGCTCCTAGGATAGTGGCAAACATAGATTGCTCCATGCTCTTGGAGGAGGCTTTACCGGACGCTGAAGTTTATAGAGTCCCCGTGGGCCATCCGTACGTCACGAGGGCCTGCAGGGAGAAGAGGGCAGATATGGGGGTGGAAAGCTCTGGCCACTTCATCATCACCAAGTATTCCTACTTCGATGATGGTGTTCTGGTCAGCTTCGCCCTTGCGAGTGAGTTGGACGTGTCCCTTTCCTCCTTCAGGAAGAAGCTCCCAAAGTATTACAAAAAGAGGTTCAAGTTCAAGGTGAGGGACAGGAAGAAGACCATGGAGAAATTGAAGAAGAGATTGGAGAAGGAGTACGAATTGAACTTGATGGATGGTATAAAAGTAGAATTCGAAGATGCTTGGGTCCTCATAAGACCGAGTAACACGGAACCTGTGATAAGGCTCACCATCGAGGCCAAGAGCAAAAAAAGATTCGAGCAATTGAAGAAGGAGTTCTTGAAGCTACTAAAATGAAGGGTCTGATCTTGGTGGGAGGATATGGAACGAGGCTTGAGCCTCTCACCTTGAGGACGCCAAAGGCGTTGCTCCCTGTAGGGGGGAAGGCCAACATAACTTACATCATCGATCTGCTAAAAGGTGTTGTGGATGAGATCATCATATCCGCGAATGAGAAGCAGAAGAAGATGAAGGAGTTCTTGAAGGGGTACAAGTTCGTCCTCGAGCCCACCAATTACGACTCCGATAAGTTCGGGGCGATAAGGGCAATACATTATGCGGTGAACCAGGCTGGGATGGATGATTACGTGGTGGTTGGGGGTGACAATTGGTTATATGGGTTGGACATGAAAGAGTTCGTCAAGAACTATAAGGAGAAGAAGCCTCACGCGAACATCGCCCTCTTCTGGCTGGAGGACAAAAGTCTGGTGAAATATTATGGGATTGCTGTCTTAGAAGGGGACAGGATAGTGGGGTTCCAAGAGAAGCCGAAGGTGGAAGAGGCGAGGAGCAGGTTAGCGAGCACCATGGTCTACGCCATTAACAAGGAGTTCTTGGAGAAGTACTTGCCGGAATACATAGAGAGCAGGATAAGGATGGGCCTGAGACCAGACATTCCTGGCGAGCTGTGGCAGCATTACGCTGATCGTTTGTTCTTGATGGGAACGGAATTTAAGGGACATTGGGGGGATATAGGGAAACCCAAGACATACATAGAGACCAACAAGATAGCCATGAATTACGTGAAGGGGAATGTGAGTAAGGAAGCGGAGGTGAACGCGAAGTTGGTGGGAAATGGGATCGTGATCAAGGATGATGTAAGAATAGAAGAAGGCGTCAGGATAAAGGGGCCTGCCATCATAGAGGAGAACGTCGAGATAGGTAAGAATGCCATAATCGGTCCTTATACCCACATCATGCACGATTCGAAGATAGGGGAAGGAAGCATGATAGAAGGTTCCATCGTGTTCGAGAGGGTGGAAGTGGGAGAATATGTGAGGACGTTGAACTGCGTGATAGATGGGGAAGTAAAGATAGGGGATGATGCGAGGATAGAGGATTTCAGCATCATAGGATTCGGGAGTGAGATAGGAGAGGATGCAAGGATACTCTCTCATTCTAGGATATGGCCCTTCGTGAGGGTGAACAACGAGGCTGTGATAAAATCCGACATCATCTGGCCTATCGTGGATACGAAGCTGAGAAAAAGGCTTTTAGAGTCCAAGTATTGGGAATAGTTCATGGAGTTAAAAGAACTTTTGAAAGGAAAATTGAGCGAGGAAGAGCTCGAACTAGTTCACAGGGGATTTGACCTGGTAGGAGACATAGCCATCGTCCAACTTCCAGAAGATTTCGAGAAAAAAGAAGTCGTGGCAGAGGCTATCGTTAAGATCCACAAGCGCGTGAAAACCGTGTGTAACAAGATCGGAAAGATAGAGAATGAAGAGAGGATTCCAAGGATAGAAGTCATATGGGGGAATGGAACCGAAACGATTCATAAGGAGAATAATTGTCTGTTCAAGCTAGACGTCTCGAAGGTCTTCTTCACCCCGAGGATGCAAAGCGAGAGGAAGAGAGTGATAGGATTGGTTAAGGAAGGGGAGAAGGTCTTGGATATGTTCGCTGGTGTGGGCCCCTTTTCCATACCCATCGCTAAAAAAGCCGATGTGACGGCCATTGACATAAACCCTTGGGCTGTCAAATACTTAAGGGAGAACGCGAAGTTGAATCACGTCGAGCTGAAGATATATGAAGGGGACTGTAAGGAAGTCGTGGAGAGAGAAAAAATCAGCGAGATGGACAGGATCATAATGAACTATCCAAAGGGTTCTCTCGAATACCTTCCGGTCGCGAAAAAGGCGGTCAAGAAGGGAGGGATAATTCACCTCTACACCTTCGAGAAGGAGGGAGAGGAAAAGGAATTCGACTTAGAAGTGCTCGGGAAGAGGAAGTGTGGAGAGGTCGCCCCAAGGTTGTTCAGGGTAGTCTACGACTTGAGGAAATGAGGTGGAAGGAATTCATAAGCGAGGAATTGGGGATAAGTCAAGAACTATTGCCGAATGGTTATCAGAAGGTCGGTGATGTGATAATCCTGAACTTGCCGAAGGAACTCTGGAAATACAAGGAGGAAATCGGGGAAAAGACGTTAGAGTTTCTACCGAAGTTCAAGACGGTCTGTCTGAACAAGGGAAGGATAAGGGAGGAGTTCAGGGTCCCGAACATCGAGGTGATAGCCGGCGACGGGACGGAAACCGTACACAAGGAAAATGAGTGCTTATTCAAATTAGATGTTTCGAAGGTCATGTTCTGTAAGGGGAACATCAAAGAAAGGATCAGGATGAAAGAAGTGACGAGGGGTGTGGTCTTGGACATGTTCGCAGGAATAGGCTACTTTTCCATACCTGCTGGAAAAAATGAGAAGGTGAAGAGTGTCTACGCAATAGAGAAGAATCCCGTTGCTTTTCATTATTTAAAGGAGAACATAAAGCTGAACGGATTAAATTCTAAGGTTATACCTTTCCTTGGGGATGCAAGGGAGGTGATAGAGAAGGAGAAGTTCCAAGTGGATGAAGTGATCATGGGCTTGTTGCCCAACCCGAAACATTGCTTCAAACACGCCTTGATGACTTTAGAGGAAGGAAAGATTTACTATCATACTGTCTATGACATGGATAAGGGATACGATTCCATCGTCGAGGAGTTGAAAGAGCTCGGAAGGGAAGTGGGAAAACACATAGAGGTGGAGAAGATCACCAAGATCAAGAGGTTCGGGCCAAGGGTGAACCACATCGTCCTCGACCTATCTGCGTCTCCT
>QMVD01000052.1 GCA_003660925.1 Nanobdellota archaeon | reverse complement strand
GTATGATAAAGAAACTACTGGGGATCCACGAGATAGAAAGATCGGTGAGGGAGTTGAGGCAACTTCTCTCCCATTCTTGGGGGCACACGAGGAACCTCTACTCCTTGGGACATGAAAACAGGCAGAAGATCATGGAGCTGGAGAGGAAACTGGATGAGCGGACGAAGCGCGTATTGCTCTTACTCGAGGAACTCCTTAATCGGCTGGAGGGACACGCCCTGAAAGAGGAGGTCAAGGTCATGGAAATACCTCCTCTAAGGGTTGAGACCAGCGAGAAGGACAACGTGATCCTACAGATACTCCACCAGAACGCTGCTTTCTCTAGGGAGGGGGCTTTGTCCACCCAGTTCATATACAACAACCTGCCTTTTTCCATCACCCAGAGGGGTTTGAGGAAGAAGCTGTACGCGTTGGAGAGGATGGGCCTGATAGCGAGGACTAGGGAAGGGAAGGAGAACAAGTGGTACATAAGGACCGGAAAACTGGCAGAGGTCAAAGAAAAGATCGCGGAACCAAGTAAAAAGAAGCGGAACCGGAACTAGCGTTCCGGAACTTCTTTGAAGAATTCCCTCAACAAGCGCTTCACCCTACCCCTTCCGAGGCCGGCCCTTATGAGTATTTTCTCTATCTCTTCCCTTTCTAAACCCTTTCTCCTGAGTTCCCTTGCCAACCCTAAAACAACTTCATCATATCCGTATTCCCTTTCCACTTTTTTCGCCAATTTCTCGCCGGCAAAGCCCAAGAACGTGCTTATGGCCCTTGATGCGTAGATGACGAAGAAGCCAATGATGAAGGCGGCGGGATAGATTAAGATGGCCCCTGCGGTGTAAGTATAGTTGATCAACAGTGCACTCAACGTGGCGAAGAGGATTATCTCTAGAAGGAACCAGCTCCTCCTCGGAGTTCCGAACGACCTTGAGGCCAAGTTCTCCCCGAAAATCACGCCGAAGAGGAAAGAAATCGTGGTGATTACTTGTTCTATCATATCTTCTCCCACTCCACCCCCATTTCCTCGAGGATCTTAACGACTTTTTCCCTTTGTTCCCTCTTCATTCCCTTCCAGTCCAATATCGCAATCTCTGGTCTCGGGACAGTTTTTTCTATCATCTGTTCCGTGAGTTCCGCGTCTAAATTATCCAGGTGATATTTCGGGCACATATGACCGAAGGCAAGTTCCGTGTCCAACTCCCTCCTGGTGAAGTTTGGAGCATAGTGTGGCCCTCCAAAACCTATGGCACTTTTGCCTTTTGCGATCTTCCCCTCCAAAATCGCGCTACAGACGGTTTCTATGGCCTTTTCGTCGCACCACTCACTCTTCGAAGAGCCTATTTCGACGAATACTACCGGTTTCCTCAAAGATGTGGGCCCATGATGCGTTACCTCAAGGCTCACGGGGAACTGAGTTAAGTTCCGCGTTTTCAACTCTAATGCGAGCCCCTTCATGAGCAGAGAATGACAAGTTCCGAGTTCTCTTTCCCTTCCTCCCATCTCTGCTTTCCCGAAATTCCCTATGGGATGGACGGTCAGACATGGAACCCCACGTTCCGATTCGTGGGGGGAAGCGAAGATGTAGTACTCGGGATCAAAGTAATCGTCTAAGTCGTCTATGTAAATTATCCCCCTTTTGCTCATCACTAAGAGGAAATCCCTGTATTTGTACGTAGGGTGACCGTCGTATTCTCCTTGTTCCTTGAAATCGAAGTGTTCCAAGAAGTAGTTCCACATGTTCACGCTGGCCATTTCCTTTTCAGAGGTCACGATAACTTTCATTGGAAACTTTAAAAACAAATGCGTAATAAACTTTTTCATAGCCCCGTCGTCTAGCGGCCAAGGATGGGTGGCTCTGGACCACCTGACCCAGGTTCGAATCCTGGCGGGGCTAACATTTTTAAATCATCCCTCACTTTTTATCGGCATGAGGATAATCGGGACCAACATAAAGAAGATACACGTGGTGAGGAACGATCTTAAAGGGACTGTTAGGATAGGGAAGATAACCAATAACGTCCAAATAACCGATGTCCAAGAGATAGAGCTCCCGACCGGAGAGAAAGCCCTTCTCTTCGAGTTTAAGTTCACCACGGATTACCAATTGGAGAAACCCAAGGGCAAGAAGCTCGGAGAAATTGAGATCATGGGGAACATCGTGGCGTTCTGCGAGGAGAAGGAGAGGAAAGATGTCATGAAGGCTTGGAAGAAGAAGCAGTTGGAACCCTCACTTTTCCAATCCCTCCTTAACGCTGCTTTGGAAGTCTCACAAGTGGAGGCCCTCTACAACGCGAAGAAGGTCTTACTCCCTCCTCCTGTTAGGATACCCCAAGTTAGATTGGAGAGGCCAGGCCAGGGAGGCTAACCCTCACTTTCCCCCACCTCCTTTCTTTTTTATTTTTTGGTTCGGATCTTGAAGCCCTTTCCCCACTTTTGATTTTCTGGCTTCCCCAACCCATTCTCCTTAGAACTCTCACTTTTAGCCTCTTGGCCCTCCAGATCTTTATTTCTCCTTAAATCCTCACTTTGGACGCTTTTTCGTGGTTTCTCCAGAGATTTTCTCTCACCTTTCCACTTCGACTCATTTCGGAACTTTCTCTTATCGTCAAAAATATAGTTTTGAACATAATATTTTGAATTGATTGACAAATGTTTATATTATGGCAAAAATACTTTATTTCTAATATATCTGAAAATATATAACACACTGTCATGTTGGAAAAGTGGGAAGTGTTGATGAAAGTGTCGGAGAAGTTGATGAATGTGTTAAGGAAAGTTTTATAAGAGTCGAATGTGTTGAACTTATTGATGAAACTGTTGGGTTGGTTTAGACGGAAAAAGAAGGAGAAAAAAGCTAAGATAGAAGAGATCAAGCTGGAAGATACTAAGGAGTTGTTAGAGGAGTGGAGAAAGACAGTAGAAGCCATTCAGGAGCACCCCCTCTCCCAGGCAGGAATCATAAACACGAAACTGTTGGAGCTGTTGACGAACCTGTTGGGAAGCGTGGACAAGAAGCTCGAGAAGTTGGATCTCTTGGACGAAATAGCTAGGTTATTGCGTGAAAGTTCTGAGGAAAAAGAGGCGGAAGCAGAGGAGATAGAGGAAGACATAATCAGGAAGTTCGGGGCGACTGTGAAGGATCGGGACGCTTATAATATACTTCTGAAGAAGGGGCCCATGAGCGCGGAGCAACTGGCATTGGAGATGAAGGTGTCGAGGAGCACCGCTTCTGCCAGGTTAAATAGGCTGTTTAACCTAGGTTTGGTGGACAAAGAAGCTAGGGGAAAAGAGATATTTTACAGGGCGAAAAAGAGGGTTGAAAAGTAGGGATTTACAACGTTGTGAAAAACCTCGAGAAAGGCCCAAGTTTTCCTTTCCGGCTTGGTTCACAACGTTGTGATTATTCTCGGATTTGCGCCGCATAATCACCGTTATTCGCCCGAAACTTTAGGAAAGAAGGGATTTTTATACAACGTTGTAAAATAGATTAAAACTTTTGATTAAAAGAAATAAGTTTTAATAGCCTATGAGATGAGGTGAGACTCAAATTTCCGCCTCTAAAGGATGGATGTAATGAGGCGAAGTGTCCTGCCAAGGGAAGACCTTCATCCTTCCGGTGTATATCTCCGCCCAAAAATCTGGCTTGATGACCGGCTCGAGCCCAGGTCTCCTCACCCACACGAGGACCGCAGTTTTCACCTTTCCTTTCAGGTACTTCTTGGCCAACCTGAGCGTCCCGCCACTGTGGCACTCATCATCCACGAGCAAGATCCTCCTCCCCTCGTACCTCTCCTTTGGTCGCTCTAAGATCATGGGTTTCTTCTCAGTTTCCATGCCCTGCAAGTAAAACAACTCCCTGAATCTGGAGTGACTATCCGTGGATATTCGGATGGAGTCCAGCTTGAGTCCCATCCTTTTCGCCAGATATTTAGCTACCGGCCACCCTCCCTCTTGATCCCCACTATGAGGTCGAAGTCCTCTTGGGAGACTTTCTCGAACAGTAACTCAGCGAGCCCTCTTATTTCCTGCATGGTGTACACTTTCATGAGCTTCCCGCGAGAAATGCGCTGTAACGGCCTGGTCGCTCGCCTCTCAAGCCCGACCAAAAGCTCTCGAAATCCCATAAAATAAACGGTGCTGGAAACCTTTAAAAGATTTTTGAAACTTTAAAGTGGTAGTTATTTTCATTATCAACATCCTGGGAGGGCATTTCCTTGCTTATAACACCGTCGAGACCACGAGGCTGAAGATGAGGACTGAGAGGACATCTGCTAGAGAGGTAGCGATGGGGATGATCACGTTGTCAGGGTCCACGTTCCTCCTCAATGCGTATAGGGTTAGGGTATAGGTCACCACGGAAAGGGTCAGGATGAGGGAGAAGGAAGTCAAGAGGACGATGGAGATCGCTTTCTCCAAAGGCAAATTGGGATGAAGAAGGTAACCTATCCCTGCGAGGTAGAGGGAGGAGATGAGGGAGACTAAGAGGATCTGAAGGAGTACCCTCTTGACGATCTGAAAATAACCCAACTTGAAGGCCGTGGACAACCTGGAGGTGAGGATGCAACCGAAGTCGCCGATCATGTCGTTCAAGGCGGGCATGATGGTGAGCAGGAATGGGAGGGCGTACAACGCCTTTTCCATGTTCTGGAGAAACAGTCCAGCTATCATGCTTATCCCAGAGGTCACAATAAGCACTGGCAAGCTTTCCTTTAGAATGTCCTTCATCTTATACATTCACCACCACCAATCCCGCTAGGATGAGGGAGAGGACGCTCACCACATCCCCTATAGTGGTGACCACAGGGCCCATGACATCATCCGGGTTGTATCCCTTCTT
>QMVD01000051.1 GCA_003660925.1 Nanobdellota archaeon | reverse complement strand
TTCCTTCCGCGTAAGTGTCCCCATCACCACCGAATCCTATCACCGTGAGCCTTGGATTTCCCACCTTGATACCCAAGGCGGTTGGGAGGACCCTCCCGTGGATGGAGTAGAAACCGGAAAGGTTGAGGTAGTCATAGATCTTGGCATGACAACCTATCCCCGTGACGGTCACGACCTCCCTTTGCCTGAGTTTCTTCTCCTTAATGAGTTCCCCTACTGCTCGCTTCACCGCATTCAAGATCCCGAAATTAGTGCACCCAGGACACCAGGTTATCTCTTCTTTCGTCCCTAACATCCCAACCTCCTCCTCAAGTACTCTGGAGTGAAGGGCCTCGCATCATATTTCAAGATCTTCCTCTTTATCTCGAATCCCGTTTGCTCTCTTATCACGTCCGCCAAGAGGCCCGTCGCGTTGTTCTCCACCAGGACGACTTCCCTCGCCCTCTTTAACTCCTTTAACACCTCTTTTGAGGGGAACGGGGAGAGATAACATATCTGCATGAACTTGTAATCCCTCCCCTTTATGGCATCTAAGATCGCCCCCTTGGTGGAACCCCAACTCACGATCAACTTCCTTCCTCTTCCATACACCTTCACGGGTTCCATGCGCATAACTTCTTTCTTCAAACTCTCCCATTTCCTCAACCTCTTTTCCACCATCCTCTCTATCTCCCTTGGTTCCTCCGTCGTGTACCCATACTCGTCGTGTTCGTAGCTCGTCGCCCTCACGATCCCTTCTCCCGGGACCGCTCTTGGACTTATCCCGCTTTTCGTGATCAAATACCTCTTGTAATTCTTTCCCGGCTTCACCAAGAACCTTTTCGGCTTTGCTTTGAATTTCATCTCATCGTGGGTGAAGTGACTCTCCCCTAAGTGTTTGTCCCCTACCAGGATGGAGAGCACGTGATATTTATAAGACAAGTAGAAGGCTTCCATTGTCCTTTGGAAGGCCTCTTCAGCGTCTCCTGGGGCCACTACCACCCTTGGAAATTCCCCATGCCCAGCGTTCAGCGCGAATTTGAGGTCTCCCTGTCCCGTGTAGGTGGGGACCCCGGTACTCGGGGCAGGTCTCTGGGCGAGGTAGACCACCAGTGGGACCTCAGACATTCCTTGTAAGCTTAGGGCTTCACTCATGAGCGCGAATCCTCCCCCAGAAGTTCCAACCATCACCATGGCGCCCGCATAGCTCGCCCCCAACGCAGCGTTTACCACTGCAATTTCATTCTCAAGTTGTAGTACTAGGTACTTGTATTTTAACTGTCTCTGAGCGAGGAAGTGAAGGACCGGTGTGGCGGGCGTCATGGGGTATGCGATGTAGATGTCTATCCCAGAGGCGATGGCCCCCAATCCGACCGCCTGGTTCCCGGTGAGGAAATACCTTTTCTTCTTGGATTTAGGCGGGAAGAGCTTCTTTCCTTCTTCAAAGGATTTGTATCCCCTCCTCATGGCTTCGATGTTCACCCTCGCATATTCCTTGTACTCTTCCTTCATGACTCTCTCCATTTCCTTCGTCCCTAATTTCAGATATCTCATCAAAGCTCCCAAGAAGACGCTGTTCCCCACGATGGGTTTTGCCTTCAACTCCTTAAGTATCCTCTCCACATCCACTTTTTCCCCACTTATGATCGTGCCTCCTTCCTTCAAATTCTTCCCATGTTTCTTCAGCGTCTCCTCGTTCATGGCGATGATCACGTCATACTTGTCCTCATGACTCATAACTGGTTCATCAGAAACCGTGACCGCGTTGAAATTATGTCCTCCCCTTATTAGAGATTGATAATCCCGGTAATTGAAGACATAGTAACCCATCCTCGTCAGGGTCTTCCCGAAGACCTCGGCGGTTTGGGCAACCCCTTGGCCGGCCTCCCCTCCCACGAGAAGAGTGAACTTCATTTGTTCTTTCAATCTTCAATTAAATTTAAATTTATTGGGAATGGAAGTTAACCATGAAGTACCACTTGCTCTTTCTTATTCTCTTCTTTCTTCTTTCCCTTCTAATCTTCGTGCCAAGGGAGGAGAGATTAACAGGTTATGAAAGAGTGATAGACGTGGAGGCTAATGATTACTTGCTCAGGTTAAGGACGACTTCTGGACATCTGGACATGATAGTAAGTGAAGAGCAGGTGTATTCTATCCAACTCGCGTTGAACGGAACGAGGTCTTTCAGACCCAATACTCACGACCTTTTTTCTTCCCTCTTAAAGGCACTGAACGCGAATCATTTCGTGACCATCGACAAGCTCCAAGGAGGGACGTACTACGCAACATTACACATTTCTGTTTTTTGGAAGGGGGTGGAATTGGATGCTAGACCAAGCGATGGCGTGGCCATCGCCCTGAGGACTGGTGCCCCTATATTCGTCAAGGAAGAATTGTTAGAAAATGATATAAGTAAGGGTGCCTTTTAGAGGACGCATGAAGAGGCCCTCTAAGGTAGAATATTACTTGAACATAGCCAAAGCAGTGTGCAAGAGGTCCACATGCCTATTGAGGAGGTATGGGGCAGTGATCGTGAAGGACGACACCATCGTGAGCACGGGGTACAACGGGCCGGCGAGAGGTGTGGTGAACTGCAATGAGGTAGGAGATTGCTTAAAGGAGATGATGGGGGCTGAGAGGGGAAGAGGTTATGAGCACTGTCCGGCGGTCCACGCTGAGGAAAATGCTATTATCAACGCTGCTAGGCATGGTTCCTCTGTCCTTGGAGGAATCATGTATGCTTGTGGCGAGGATGTGAAGACAGGAAAACACCTCCCCATCATCCCTTGCTATTGGTGCAGGAGGGTCATCATAAACGCTGGCATCTCCAAGGTTTACACCATGGATGAGAACGGAAACATAATCGAGTACGACCCGAAGCAGTGGATAAAAGAAGACAGCGAGGATTACATCAAGAGAGTTGAAGAGGCGAAGAAGACGAGAAGACCTTAACCTCTTCTTTCTTTTATGCGGCCGCCGGGATTCGAACCCGGGTCACCAGCTTGGAAGGCTGGGGTCCTACCACTAGACTACGGCCGCGCGAATAAACCTCTGAATTCCGATTTTAAAAGGTTTCACCCGCCGGCGCTCGTGTATCTCTTGATGGCAAAGTCAAATATCTTGATGCCTAAGAGGAAGAAGAGAGCGGTAATGAGCAGAAGGGAAAGAATGGTGGAAGACTCAAGTAGGCCGAAGAAGGCGTATGCCGGATAAAAGGAGACCAACCCAAAGGGGAGGATGAAGGTGAAGAAGAACCTGAAGGGAGCACTGTATAGAGAGAGGGGATATTCTGTAAACTCTCCTAACACCCATATGATGTGGAAGATGTTCTTCACCCTCACGAATAGGATAGCGGCGGAAGTGAGCATGAGGGAGAGGGAATACATAACCAATATCCCACAACCCAGGAATAAGAGATACATAGATAACTGAATCGGGTCGAACTTCACGCCAGAGAGAAGGATGATGAGGAGACCGAGGATCACTTCCCCTATCTTATCCAAGTCCACACTCGTGAGGGTGAGGTGTAACACGGGCTTTATGGGCCTCACCAATATTTGGTCGAACAGCCCGATCCTCACTTTCCAAGAAGTGCGCCAGCTCATGGGAAGGAAGAAAAAGCCAGCGAGTCCCCACACGAAAATGTTAGTGCCGTAAAAGAGGAGGAACTGACTTAGAGTCCATCCAGGTATGCCTGGTGTGTTATGATATATCAAGATGGCTAGTAGGGGGGACAAGATATCGGAGAGAAGGATGCTCAAGTTATGAAGCAGAAAGTTAATTCTATATGCCATGGTCTTTCCCCACTCTATTTCCAGGAACTTGAGGAACACCTTTAATGCCCTCATACCCCAACCCCCTTGAACTGTTTGTAGGCCCTCCTCCAAATGAGTTTATAACAGAGGTAAGTGAAGAGGACCCAACCGAGGGAGAGGAGGAAGTGTTCCACCCCAACTTCCCCGAAGTACGCCTTTATTGGGACGTAGAGGAGATACTTGAAGGGGAGCAGGTCGAACAGGGCTCTCACCCCTGTTGGAAGGAGCTCGAGCGGAAAAAGTCCCCCTGACAACAAGAAGAAGGCAGTCCTCTTGAGCCTTACCAAGCTATGGATCTTTTTCATCCAAAAGGCCAGGGCTCCTACCGTGAGAGAAAGGAGGAAGTTCATCACCATTGCGATTAGGGAAAAGAGGGAGAAGAGGAGCAAGTTCGGAAAAGAGGTGAGTTGCGCGCCGAATAAGAGGTAACCCAAAAGAAGGGTGGGAACTACTATTAGAGGAACTGCCAATAACTTATATCCTATGTTCTCAAAGAAAAAATATTCCCCGACGGACATGGGCTTTGTCATCTTTTGTATCATGTTCCCACTTACTATGTCCTCTTCTATCTCTTCTTCTATCCCCACCCACGTGAGGGCTCCCACGACGATGGAGAGCACGTAATAAGTTATCATGTTGTTTAGAGAGTATCCTGCTACGTATTCCAACCCACCATATTTATACACAGAGACCCAAAGGAAGTAGTAAACAGCGATTTGGAGAGGGGGGAGTATCGCCCAGAGGACGAAGTCTAGCTTATATGCCATAGCATTCGATGCTATGGCCTTCGCTAAGCCCCATCTTTTCATGATTCATACACCTTCCTAATCACCTCTTCTATCTTGGGCTCCTTTATGCTGAGGTCCTTCACTTCGAAGTTGTTGAGGAGGAAGGTTATGAGGGAAGAGACAGAGGCTTTTTTGAGATCCACCTCTATCCCCGCCTTGTACTTAGAGGAATAGATGAGGGAACACCCTTCTGGCAGGAATATTTCCCTATATTCCTTAGAGAACTCCACCTCTACCAGTTTATTTTCTACGAACTTCTCCTTGAGCTTCTTGAGGGGACCATCATAAATTATCTTACCCTTATCTATCAGGATCACCCTCTTGCAAAGCTCTTCTACGTCACTCATGTCATGGGTGGTCAGGATTAT
>QMVD01000050.1 GCA_003660925.1 Nanobdellota archaeon | reverse complement strand
TACTTATCTCCTCTTGAGTTGGCCTGTTAGGGATGAGCTCTTTGAACGCCCTTATGTGGCTCATCAAGTAGCTTTCCACATATTGAGAATACCCGATCCTACAGACATCGTAGAGGGGAAGGGAAGTTAGCTTTGAGATTTCTATGAGCTGGAAGAGGAGCTTCTCCATGAGCTTCCCAGTCAAATAAGCGTCCTTCAAGCTGTACTCCGCTAGTTTTTCTAGCTCTTTCCCCCCATACTCCCACATGCGCCACATGTCCCCTTTATTCATCTCATCTTTTCCCTCTCCCAAAAGCTCTTTGGCCACAGCATCCAACCCATAAACTTCTGTCTTCAGGTTTGGACCCAAAATATTCATGATGAAAGGATACAAGTCGACATGTATTAGTCCTTTGAACCTCATCCCATACTGTCTTCCTCTCCTCACAAATTTCCCAGAACTCCCATCCCAACCGAAGTCCATCTTCAATTTGTACTTGTCCATGCGCGCTTTCAGGTAGGGCATGTCAAAGAGATCAGAGTTATAACCCACCAAGAAAAGAGGCCTCTCCTCCCTGATTATCTTGATGAACCTCAATAACATGCTTGCCTCATCTTCTAAGTTCTCCACGTAATCCTTCCTTATTTTTTTGGTAGTAAGGAGTTTCTTCCTCCCATCCGAGAAGTATAAGGATATCATGATTATGGGGTCAACATCAGGCCTTGGGTTCCCCCTGAGGTTATACGTCTCTATGTCGAAGGCTATGAATTTTATATCCTTCAAGTCTTCCCCATTCAACGGCTTCACGGAAGTCGCGTCAAAAACCATGGGCTTTTCCTTTATCATCCTTCCCTCTACCCTCGTGCGAGCGAACATCACTAGTTTCTTATCCATGATGTACCTCTTGTAGAATGAGATGTCCCTCTCGTACTTCTCCACGAATCCTTCCATCTTCTCACACTCGTCTAGGATGACCTTAACGGCGGATGGGTGGTTCACCCATATCCTCACGACCTTGATGGGTTCCCCCAACCTCTTCATCTCCTCAACCTTGGCATCCACGACCTTGTATTTGTCCACCTTCAACTTCTTTACTTTCTCCACGACCTTCTCGGGGTTTTTGAACCTCACATAGAAGTATTGGTGGAAGTTCCTGTCCAACACAATGACCCTTTCCCCTTCTTCTGTCACTCCGAAGATCCTCACCACAGAATTACCGCCCTCATCTATGTAATCCACATCAACGGGGTAGAATTCCATGAGAGCCCTCATAGAATTTAAAGATAAGAGAACCATTTTAAATGTGATGGAGCAGGCGAGTTTAGATGTATATCACATAGTGAGGGAACTCTCATTCTTGGAAGGAGCAAGGTTAGAACGAATCTACAACAAAGGAGATACCTACTACCTACACTTCTACAAGGGGAAGGAGTACGTCCTCAAGCTCTGGCCTGGAAGAGGTCTGTATCTCACCGAAAAAGAGGAGAGAGAGCAAGTGCCTTCCAACTTTTGCATGCTGCTGAGGAAGTACTTGAGAAACAAGAAGCTGAGGAAGATAAGTCAGTTGGACATGGAGAGAATAGTGATTTTTGAGATAGGTGGACACAAGTTGATATTTGAGGTCATGAGACCCGGGAATATAATCCTCTGCGATGAAGATCTTAACATCATTTTCCCCCTTCATATCCAGAACTTCGGGACGAGGTGGGTGAAACCGAGGACCCCTTACCAACCGCCTCCTCCCACGAAGAAACTCGAAGACGCTAAGAAGAGCGAGAGGAAGGATGTCGTGAGGTTCTTGGCGGTGGACATGGGATTCGGGGGGAGATATGCGGAGGAGATATGTGCATTGGCTGGCGTGAAGAAGACGAAGAGTCCAAGGGAACTGAGCGATGAAGAGATAGAAAAGATAAGGAGAGCCATCGAAGAGCTGAAGGAGAAAGGCGTGAGACCTTTAGTGATGAACGGCGTGGTCCTCCCATTTCCCTTCAAGAGCATGAGGGGGGAAGGGAAGCGCTTCGAGACCCTGAGCGAAGCATATGACAGCTTGGCGGAAGAGAAGAAGGAAGAGAGGGAGATAGTCATAGATTACAAAGAACACGAGAGGAAGGCGAAGGAATACAAGGAAAAGGCGGAGTATATCATAGAGAACTTCGGAGAGCTCGAAGAGATTTTCAATGCTCTGAGGAAGAGAATAAGTGAGTACGGTTGGTATGGAGTGGATGAATTCCTGGAACACTTCGGCAGGAGGATAGATTCTTATGACCCTGAAAAAAGGGCTGTAGTCATAGACGGGATAGAGTTGAGCCTTGAGAGGAGCTTAGGGGAGAACTTGAACTTGTATTATGATTTGGCTAAGAAGTACGAGAGGAAAGCGGAGAGGGCGAAGCAGGTCGTTGTCAAAAAAGAAGAGAAGCCCAAAGTCAAGAAGGAGAAAAGGAAGAAAAAGTGGTACGAGAAGTTCCATTGGTTCATCTCTAGCGAAGGTTTCCTCGTCATATCTGGAAGAGATGCTAAACAGAACGAGATTTTGATAAGAAAATACATGGAGCCCAATGACCTAGTCCTACACGCGGACGTCCATGGTTCTCCCTTCACCCTGATAAAGAACGGGAAGGAGGCAGGGGAGAAGACCATTCAGGAGGCAGCCCAGAACACCGTTAATTACTCGAAGGCTTGGAAGATGGGATACGGAGCAGTCGATGTCTTCTGCGTCTCTCCCCATCAGATAGGATTAGCCCCCCCTTCGGGCATGTACATGCCTAAAGGGTCTTTCATGATAAAGGGAAAGAAGAAATATGTCAAGGACGTGAAGCCCGAATTGGCCGTAGGTCGTAGCGAAGGAGAGGTCATAGCTGGTCCAAGGAGTGCGATCAGGAAACAAACTAAGCATTACGTTTTGACCTATCCAGGGGATGAAGAGCCCGAGGAGTTGGCAGAGGAAATAGCCAAGATCTTAGGGGTAGGGGCTGAGGAGGTTATTAAGGTCCTTCCAGGTAAGTCGAGGCTCTGGAGGTAATAAAAGAGAAAAAGGCTCAAAAGTCGTATTCAGTGATAGTCTTTCTCTTGTTCGCCTTTGCCCTGTTAGCGGCTTCTTTTATGAGCTCAACTACTTTCCTGTCCAACGCGGCTATCGCTGAATCTGGGAATCTCATCCCCAGTCCCTTCGCCACCTCTTTTGCCTGCTTCTTCCTCAAAACGTCCATTTTGAGCACCCCTACTTTTTTAAAAAACTGCCTTTTTTTAATACTTTCGAAAAAAGATTTAATAAGCTTCTTTTTTAGTTCAACTCGTGATAAGCGTCATTATACCCGTTTACAGGAACTCGAAGAGGTTGAAGTCCATTCTAAAAGTCCTGACTAAGGAGAAAGTTAAGAAGGAAATCATAGTGGTGGTGGACGAGCCAGACGAGGAAGTTAAAAGGATGAAGTTCAGAGGGGTGAAGTTTGTCCTCAATGGGAAGAGGATAGGGAAACCGAGGGCCTTGAACCTGGGGGTGGAGCTCTCGAAGGGAGACGTGCTCCTCTTCCTGGACGCGGACACGGAGGTTAAGGAAGGGATCCTGAAGAAGGTGGAGGAAGAGATGAAGGATTGTGACATCTTAGAACTGAGGAAGGAGATCATCAAGGACAGTAAGATTGCCAAGGTAATCTATTACGATTACATAGCCGCGAACGTCACGAACTGGTTCATGTCGAAGACCATCAAGCGGTGCGTTGGCGTGAACGGAGCTGCCTTCGCCATGAAGAGGGAGCTCTTCGAGGAGGTAGGAGGGTTTAGGGAAGTCCCCACAGAGGATATGGACATCGCCATAAGGACATTCGAGAGGGGGAAATTCAAGTACTTGGTGGAACCCGTGGTCAAGACAGAGGCCCCCTCCACAGTGAGGGCGCTCATAAAACAGAGGAAGAGGTGGAGCATAGGGGGTATCATCTACATAAGGGACCACTATGAGGAGTTGCTGAAGGGCATAGCGAAACACCCCATTGTGGCCCTCTTCGTCATTTTCACTTATCTCCCAGCCCTCGCTTGGCTCCTCCTCTCTCTCATAACCCCAGAGGGGTTTTTCATGACTCTCGCTGCCATCATCCTCGCGGTCATCTCCAACTACTTCCCTCCTCTCCTTTCCCTCTTCCTCTTGATCTCTCCACCGGTAGTTCTCTTGAAGAACATCCTCCTTGGGCTGTTCATCTTCATGGGATATCTCCCTATCTTCTACTTCTTCTCGAGGAAGTTGGGATATGAATTTCACATCCACGAGTTCCTAGCCTATTACTTCATTTACTCCCCTTTCTGGTTACTCCTCTTGTTGGTGGTCATGTTCAACGTCTTCATATATCCGAGGAAGCTGAAGGTTGATTGGGTTCCAACTTGATGTATCCTTTCCCCTTTAACTTCTCTACCTCCCAGAACCTCCACCTCTTCTTGAACTGAACGGCGAGTACGGGCTTGCATCCGAACCTTCTGGCAAACCTCTTAAGGGCATCGATCTCATTCTTGCTTATGTAGAGGACATCCTTGTTCACGAACTTGCACTCTATACACATAACCTTACCACCATCACTGGCGAGGACGTCCGGTTGTTCGAATCTCGCCCTCCCGGAACCAGCTACCCTCACGCACTCGTACCCCTTTTCCCTCAAGAGCTTTATTAACCTTCGCTCAGCGTCCGCCCCCTTTCTGTAACTCATTCAACACCCTCCTCAACACATGATGATTCCTCAATCCTCCGGAAAAGGACTTCGGGATGTGGAGCAACTCATGCAGGATGACCCTTTTCCTTCCCTTCTCATCCAACTTCCCGAACCTCTCCCATATGACCTCAACGACGTAGTGAGCCTCTATCCCCAGGGCTTGTTGCCAGAGCCTTGGGAGGGCCCAACACCTTGCAATGGCTTTAGATTTGGAACCGAAGCTCCTGAAGAATAATACCCTGTTTAGATCTATGTGTTTCAGTGAGTATTCCTCGATC
>QMVD01000049.1 GCA_003660925.1 Nanobdellota archaeon | reverse complement strand
GGCGGGAAGGAGGGGCTATCTCACCTTAAAATTAAGAGACTTAGGGGGGCTGGTCAGAGTGGCAGGAGACATAGCTAGGGAAGAGGGAGCGAAGTACGTCCTGCCCAAGCACGTGAGGAAAGCCAAGAAGTTAGCGAGCTCCCTAGAACAACAGGTCGCGGAGAGATACATGAAAGAGAAGAAGGAATATCAGGTGATAAG
Source organism: Nanobdellota archaeon (assembly GCA_003660925.1). GTDB lineage: Archaea > Nanobdellota > Nanobdellia > B33-G15 > B33-G15 > B33-G15. The sequence goes on along the minus strand of QMVD01000049.1, from coordinate 4,777 downwards.
GAACACTGGGGTCGCTGTTGGAAGGGTGAACGGTCTGGCTGTGATAAGCGGCTCGGATACGGGGTTGGTCTTACCCATAGAAGCGACCTTGGCCCCAAGCATGAAGAAGGGTTCTGGGAGGATAATAGCCACAGGGAAACTGGGTAAAATCGCTAAGGAAGCGGTGGAGAACGTGAGCGCCATCATAAAGAAGTATTCTGGGAGAGATATCTCTAACTATGACATTCACATCCAATTCATCCAGACTTATGAGGGGGTAGAGGGGGACTCGGCGAGCATCTCCGTAGCGGCAGCGGTCATATCTGCCCTCGAGAACATCCCCATAAAACAGAGCGTCGCCCTCACAGGTTCCCTTAGCATAAGGGGAGAGGTCCTACCTGTTGGCTCTATAAACGCTAAAGTGGAGGCAGCTAAAGAGGCGGGCATGAAGGCCGTCATAATCCCTAAGATGAACGAGAAGGACATCATGGTTAAGGGGATTAAGGTAATCCCCGTGTCGACCATCTATGAGGTCCTGGAACACGCTCTGGAGTGGAAGGATAAGAAAACGTTGAAAAAGATAAAGCGCATCATTGGATAGATGTTCTTCGACATAAGGAAGGAGAAAAAAGAGGTCAGGGGGTTGGAGATAGATGAGGGAGATGTAAACACCATTTCTTATTCCACCTCTTTGGTTGGAGTGAGGTACGTGGATGAGGGGGTTGGATTCATGGTTTCTAACGAATTTCACCCCAAGATGTTGGAGAAGGCCAAGAGGTTGTCCATTGGGAGAGGTGTTAGGGTCAAGAGGTGGGAAAAGGTTGAACTTAAGAAACCCCTGAAGTTCGAGGAACAGCCTCTCGATCTCGTGGACGAGGTCTACGAGCTACTGAATGATGAAGTGATCAAGCACAGGATCGTTGGCATTTACGAGGCCAAGAGGCACGTGGAATACGAAAACTCTGAGGGGAGTGAAGCGAGTTACGACGTGAAGAGGACTAACGTGAAGGTGGTCATAAGGAGCGAGGGGTTGGACATGAACTTCTTGGTAAAGGGTTTCTTGAACGAGAACGTGAGGATGAAGGACATCGAGAAGGACGTGAATAAGCTAGTAGAGGAGTTAAAGTTGATGAGCAGAGCGAGACACGCCCCCGCTGGGAGGATGCCCGTCATCCTGGATCCGGAGTTGGCGGGTGTTTTCTTCCATGAGGCAGTAGGCCATGCTTGCGAGGGAGATGCAATTCTGGAAGGGACCAGCGTCCTGAAGGGGAAGTTGGGAAGGAAAATAGCCTCTGAAATCGTGACCCTATACGATGACCCCACTCAGAAGGGCTTCGGCTATTTTCCGCTGGATGATGAGGGGATCAAGGCGAGGAGGAGGACCCTCATAGAAAAAGGCGTCCTGAAGGACTACTTACACTCTAGGGAGAGCGCTGCGAAGTTGAGGGGAATCCCTGGGAACGGCAGGGCGGAGAGCGCTGCTCATTTGCCCCTCCCTAGGATGTCCAACACGATCTTGGAGAAAGGGGACTCCAACCTTCAGGAGATGCTCGAGGAGATGAAGGATGGGGTTTACATGAAGGACTCCATAGGAGGAGTGGTAGAGCCTTCTCACGGCTTCTTCCTTTTCAGCGCCAAGTATGGTTTCTTGGTGAGGAAGGGAGAAATAACTGAACCCATAAAAGGGGTTTCCCTTTCAGGAGACATACTCAAAACCCTCAAGGACATAGTTTTGATAGGGAAGCGGAGGTATTGGGTGGGTAGTGGTTATTGTGGGAAGTTGGGACAGACCGTTCCCGTGGACCAAAAGATGCCTTTCGTGTTGTTGAGGGAGGCGGTGGTCGGTGGAAGGACTTGAGAAGGTAGTCACCAAGAGAAACGTGATGACCTTCATTTTCAGGAAGGGGAAGCTCAGGGAGGTGGAGGAAAAGGCGTTGAAGACTGTGGGTATCAGGCTGACGAAGGAAGGTAAGAGCGTCTTTTGCTCGGGAACGGATGAGGAGAGATGCCTGAAGAGGACGAAGCGAATGCTGAAATATGCGAAGCGGACAGAGTTCTTCGGGTTACCCAAACCTTCTAAGTATGAGAAGGTGAAACTCTTCGACAAGAGGATCCTGGGGCTTACGGAGAAGGAGCTCCTAGACTTGGCTGAGAGCTTGATAACCCCGTGGAACACCTATGCTTCTTTTTCCAGGGAGATCGGAGAAGTGGAGTTCGAGAACTCGAACGGGGTAAAGGGGAGGTACAAAGTGGCCTCCTTGAGCGGGGAGGTGGAGGTGAAACACAGGAACGCCATTTCATACGAGAGCCATATCACCCGGAAGTTCGAGGATTTCTCCTGGGTCGGAAAAAAAGCATACGAACTCTGTAAGCTCTCACTGGGAAAGAGGAGGATTAGGAAAGGGGTTTACCCCGTTACCCTGAGTCCCACAGCATCCGCCGACCTTTTGTCCATCATCTCCTCCCACTTCCACGCGGACCTCGTCCAGAAGGGTGTCTCGAAGGCAGTTGGGTGGGAATTCTCAAAGAACCTCACAATATATGATGATGGCTTGCTCCCCTTCGGGTTGAACACCGCTCCCTTCGACGGCGAAGGTGTCCCATGTAAGAGAACCCTCTTAATAAAGAGAGGGAAAGTGAAAGGGTTCCTTTACGACTTCACGACCGCGAGGAAGGAGAGGAAGGAAAGCACAGGGAACTTCCTTCACCTCAGGAAGAGGCCGAACGTCTCGGAGAGGAACCTGATAGTGAAGCCGAGGAGGAAGTTGGAACGGGAAGGGATATACGTGAAACACCTCGTTGGGGTTCACACAGCCAATGAGAGCAACGGGGATTTCTCCTTAAATACTGAGAACGCCTTCTTGATCAAAGGTGGAAAGTGGATCCCCTTGAAGAACGTCATGATCTCGGGGAACGTCTTCGAACTCCTCAAAGAAGTGGAAGTGGGGGATGACCTGAGGCAAGAGGACAAGATAGCTTCCCCATCCTTGTTCTTCCCGAGAATGAACGTGATAAGTTAAAGTTTAAAAAAGAGGCCAAGCACTCAAATACAGCGTGGTAAAGATGGACTCGCTAACCGAGAAAGAAAAAGGATATCTTTTTGGTCTCTTTCTTGGTGACGGATACGCGTACCATGACAAAAAGCAGAGACATTATTCCATAGAATTCTTTTTGAACTCGGAAAAAGATACAGATGTAGTCAATTTCCTACGAGGACTCCTGCTTAAAATTGGGACGAAACCATCTTTTCGTAAGGACAAGAGGTATAATTCAATAAGGGTGAGGGTTCGCTCAAAACGACTTTATGAGGCCCTCATAGCTCAGAAGAAGAGTTTGGTTGATTCTTCTAAGGAGTTTAAAATCGGTTTCATCTCAGGGTTCATCGATGCTGAGGGCTATGTCAACCCTGCAGAGAGGATGATCATGCTCATTAATACAAGCAAAAAAGTGATGTGTCTCATCAAGAAATATCTTGAGGACTTGGGAATGAGAGTGGTATTAAAGAAGAGAAAGAAATCAAAGAGAGATAGGCTTCCCTCGTACAGACTCTACGTACCCGTTAACTTTATTAACACGGAGAGCAACTCTGTGAAAGTACAGAGGTACAAAAGGGGCCTCCAGGTAGCGGGGTAGATGGGATGCCCAGCCTAAAGCAGCCTGGAGTGCTCGCCGGGCTCATACCGGCCCATCTTGATGCCGAGGGAAACCCGGAGGTCGGAGGTTCAAATCCTCCCCCCGCTACTTTTTTGAACTTTCACCCTCCATCACTCCGAGGAGAGCTTGAACATGACCTTTTCGAAGTCCACTATCAACTTACCTTTTATCTTGATTCCCTCTCTTTCCAACAACCTCTTCTTCTCCTTCCAGTTCTTCCCCCTGTAACCTCCCAAAGTCCCGTCGGACCTTACTACCCTGTGACACGGGATCCCCTTGCTCTTCTTCAACAACTGGCCTATCGCTCTAGGGCTTGTTCCCAAGGCCTTGGCTAGTTCTTTATAAGTGGTCACCTTCCCTCTCGGGATTTTCTTCACGAGCTCCTCCAACCTCATCTCAGGCACGTGGCTATGTCCGAATAAGCGAAGGTGAGATTATCGCCGTCTCCAACCAGGTAAGAATCGGCACCCACCTCCATGAGCTTTCCGTTCACGCAGAAGTGCCAGAAGTAGGGATCCTTCTCCTCCACCCACTTGTTCGTCTTGATTCCGACCACAAACAATCCTTTACCTTCTACGTACTTCGTCTTGACTTCATACTCTTGTTTCAAGACGTCTAAAGCGGTCAAGTTGGAGTGTACCAATAACTCACGTCTATCTTGCCAGCCAGTCCCATCATCCACAATTAGCTTCACCTTGTAGTACTTGGAGACTGCAGCTCCTGTGGGGAAGACCCTCTGAGCTATCATGATCACCAAGGTGAGGACGAAGGCTAAGATCAGATATTTCCTCATGCTATGGTGCATTCGCTCCACCCACAACTTGGACATTTAACACATCCACTCTTGTATATTAAATCTTCGCTCCCGCAGCTGGGACAAACGTGCTCTTCCACTCTCCCTTCTTCCACCCTTATGCCCAGCTTGTTCGCCACGTCCAATGTCCTGTTCTCTATGCTCCTCATGACCTCCTCCTGCCTGCTCCTCTTTCCCCAACCCATGTAGATGACTTGCTTGGACTTAGACCCTTCTCTGTAAATAGTTATCCCTTTACATCCCAGCCTGTGGGCGAAGAGGTAGGCATGTAGGACATCATCAGGACTCGCCCAGTGGGGGAGATTTATGGTCTTACTCACAGCAGCACAT
>QMVD01000048.1 GCA_003660925.1 Nanobdellota archaeon | reverse complement strand
GCCCTCCCTTCAACTATGATGATCTCATCGCTGTCGTATATCCCCGCTCCAGCAGGGAGCCTCTCTGGACCATATTCTATCAACTCCATGGCCCTCAACGACTTCTTCACCTCATCCGCCAACTCTTTAGAATCCGGTGCCTCTTCCACCATGCTCTTCAAGAGCTCTTTAGCCCTGTTCAGCACATAATCCCTCTTGGTGACCCTGACATCCTCTATCTTTTCCACCGTCACCTTCGCATCGCATGGTCCTATCCTCTGGATGGTCTCTATGGCTGCTGCGACTATGGCAGTCTCCGCCTTGTCTAGAGAACTGGGGATGATTATGTGTCCCTCCGTCTTCCCAGCCCTAGTGTCAAGTTCTACCTCTATCCTCCCTATCCTACCGCTTTTCTGAAGTTCCCTTAATTCCAATTCCTCTCCTAGGAGGCCTTCCGTTTGACCGAATATGGCGCCTATCACGTCTGGTTTTTCCACCACGCCTTTCACGAAGATCTTGGCGTGGATTATATATTTGGCCGAAACCGGGGCTATCTTGCCCATGATACATCCCCCCTATTCCTTCCACATGGGATATCCTCAACCTTTTCATCTCCCTTTGGAATTTTCTATCCACTTTTAAGCCCATCATGGTGAAGTTCTCCATGAGCTTGTGGGCTATCTTCCTTCCCTCCCTATCGATGTCCAAAAGGAGTATGATCTCCTTGTGCTCCTTCGCGATTTCCTCAGCGAACTTGAACAGCGGCTTTCGTGAGATGGGATGAACATTATGAACACCCAGTTCCTCAAGGGCAGCCTTGTCCTTTTTGCCCTCCACCACGACAGGCTTACGCTTACTCTCTTGAACGAGCTCTTTTATAAACTCTTCCATTTCCATGAGAATGGTAAGGAAGAAGGCTTTTTAAAGCCTCACATGAACCTGCTCAAGTTGAAGAATGCCTTGAGCTCATTCTCAAGCTTGTAGGCATCGTCGTATATCCTCGCCTTTAGCTCCTGATAAAAGCTCCTCATCAAGTACTTGTCGTAAACTCCTTTTAGGAATTTCAGGACCGGCGAGTTCTCCCACCTCCCTTCCCAAGCAGAGATGATGTAAGACTTTATGGTGATCTCTATGTCTCCCGTATCCATCTTCACCTTCACCCCTGCCTTCTCCACCTCCACTTCCTTCAATCCAACCACGAAGAAGTTCACCTTTATCTTGAACTTGTAGTAATCATTTATCTTCTTCTCAGCTATCCATATGATCTCTATCTCCTTCCCTTCTGGCGTCACCTTCTCCCTGTACTTCTGTTCCTCCACGTCATATCCCATCTCAGTCGTCAAGATGTCGAAGGCGACCCTGTAAACCTCCTTCATCTTAAAGATGCCCGCGTATTTGACCTTAGAAGGGCCAGTTATCTGGTTCTCCTCTGGCATGGATTTCTATTCGCACGGGAAAGTTAAAAAAATTCCTATTTCTCCATCTCCTCAGAGCACTTTGGGCAGACCCACATGCCACCCTTGAACTCTAATTTATCTGAGTAGTTACCACATATCTCACACACTCCCGCGTTGTACTCGTGGCCTCTGAACAATGGTTTCCTCTCGGGTTCCCTCACCCTTATCTTCTCTATCAGGACGTCCAACACGTGGGGCTCAACTCTTATGATGTCCTTTATGGTCACCAGACCGACCAACTTGCCATCCTCCACCACGGGCAACCTCTTCACATCCTTCTCGTACATCACCCTGACAACATCGTATAAGTCATCCCAAGGCTCCACGCATATGCATCTCTTGGTCATGACCTTAGAAACTTTAGTCCTCTTCGGGCTCTTGCCCGCCAGGATTATTCGCTTCATCACATCCCCATAAGTCAGGATCCCTAACAGCTTCTTCCCCTCAACCACCAAGACCGAACCAACCCTGTTCCTCACCATCTTCTTTACAGCATCATACACTGTGGCGTCTGGAGATATTGTTATGGGCTTCCTCGTCATGACTTCTCGTGCGAGAATACCATACTTCATGAGGTCAGACCTCCTTGGTTATACTCTCGGTCGGATTTTAAAAACTTACCTCAGCCTCAAGGCGTCCAGGTTCCTGGGGGCCGAAGTCTCAACCCTGAAGGCTTTGTGGATGGAGCTCGCCAGATCGAGGCACTTGGAGTTCTCGCCGTGGACGATGATCACCCTCCTCGGCCTTGGAGTTAGGTCTTCCACGAATTTCATGAGCTGCCTCCTGTCCGAGTGACCTGAAAAGCCTTCTATGGAGTAAACTTCCAAGTTTATCTTGAGAAGGATGCTTTTCCCTTCAAAGGTCTCCAAGGGGACTTCTCTCGCCCCCCTCTGGATGATCCTACCCAAGGAGCCCTCTCCCTGATAAGAGACGAAGATGAGGGAGTTCTTTGGGTTGTCCGCCAAGTGCCTCAGATACTCGACGGATGGGCCCCCCACCAGCATGCCTGAGGTGGCCAGGATGACGCATGGCCCTTCCTCCTCTATCACCTTCATCCTCTCCTTCTGAGAACCAACCCTCCTCAGGTGTGGAGAGAGGAAGGGATTGTAACCCCTCTCGAACACCAAAGACTTGGTCCTCTCGTTCATGTAATCTAAATAAGCTGTGTGAATAGCGGTCACGTCCCACACGATCCCATCCAGATAAATTGGTAGGTCTAATTCCCCCTTCCTTATCATCTCATCCAGGATCATGATTATCTCCTGGGACCTCCCGACCCCCAAGACTGGGATTAACACTTTCCCTCCCCTCTCCGTAGTCTCTTTTATGATTTGTAACAAGAAGCGCTCGCATTCCTCCCTGTTGGGCTGTATGTCCTTCTTCCCCCCATAAGTGCTCTCTATGATCAAGGTCTCCACCCTATGGAACTCTGTCTCCGCCCTCTGAAGGAGCTTGGTGTCCCCATATTTCAAGTCCCCTGTGTAAAGGATGTTGTGATAACCGTCACCTACGTTCAGGTGCACCATGGATGAGCCCAAAATATGACCCGCGTTGTGGAGGGTGAGCCTTATGTCTGGAGTTATGTCAGTGACCACTTCGTATTCCAAGGGGAGGGTGTGCTTCACCATCTCTTCAATATCTTTTACGGAGTAAATCAGCTTCTTTCCCTCCCTCTGACATATGTCCACGTAGTCTATGAGCAGGAGGGTCATTATGTCCCTGGTCGGTTCTGTCAGGTAAACGGGCCCTCTGTAACCATATTTGAACAGGAAGGGGACGAAGCCGGAATGATCTAAATGGGAGTGGGTGATTATCACCGCATCCAAGTGCTTTATGTCCATCTCAGGGACGTCCAACCTGGGGTACGGTTCCTCCTTTGAAGCCACGTTTATCCCACAATCTATGAGCACCCTGCTCTCAGGGGTTTGAAGTAACAAAGCACTCCTCCCCACCTCCCTTGCAGCCCCCAAGAAGCTCGCCCTCACGTAGTACCTCTCGTCCCTCGTCCAATCCGAATAGATCCTCTCTCCCACCTTATGCATGAACTTCCTCCTGTAATCAGAATTCTTGTAGAGCATGTGCCTTATGGCGTTTATGATGTCGGACTTCACAGCAGGGCTCCTCCTCACCTTTGGGGTCCAGAAGGTCGCCCTCTTTATCCTCTGTATGTTCTCCCCTCCCCTCCCTATGGCAAGCCCTGGTTTCTTCGCCTCTATGATCACCAAACTTCGCTTTAAGTCGAACCAGATGTTGGTGAGCTCCGCCTCTTTTGGGATCAGGTTCCTTATGAATTCCTCTGTCTTCTCCGGATCTAACAATAAGGACTCGTCCGCCCTGAGCTTTACCCTCTTCTTTATGGCGTCCACTATCTTCCTTATCACATCGTCCCCTTTCAGGAAGAAGTCTTTGTTCTCCGTATATAGGACTATGTTGGCCCCCTCGAAGGCATAATCACCTATCTCAGCGTTCGAGGGGAGGCGCGATTCTATCTCCTTAAACAATTCTTCCTTCCTCATGAAGAGAAACCCCTTCTAAGAGACCAGTCCCTTCACTTCCTCTTCCTTGAGCTCCCTGATCCCTTCCTTGGTTATCACCAGCACGTCTATCCCTTCCCCGGTGTATATGTCTCTTTTAGTAGCTACGCTTATCGCCCTGACCGCCAAGTTCACCGCTTCCTTCATGTCCATATCTTCTTTGTATTTATCCTCAAGTAAACCGTAAGCGACTACCGAGCCGCTCCCTGCTGCTATGAACTTGTCCTCAACGCTCGCCCCATCAGGGGTTATGGTGTAAACGTGGTACCCATCTTCGTCCCTGCCTGCTATGAGCAATTGGATGTAGTAGGGGAAGTACCTGCTGGAAAACATGATATTGGCCAGTAAGGTGGCGCAGGCCTTCACGCTGGGCTTCTTGTGCTTCTGCATCTCGTACAACTTCATCTCCGATTTCAGGAAGTTCAGGATCATCTGGGCATCTCCAACAGAACCGCTCATGGCCAAGGCAATCTCATCCGTAACCGGAAATATCTTCTTGAACCTCCTGTGGGCTACCAAGTACCCCATGCTCGCCTGCCTATCGGCGGCGAGCACCACCCCATCCTTGAACTTTATACCAACAGTGGTAGTTCCACTCTTTAGTTCCTCCATGAGAATCAAGGGGAAATTGTCCCTATCCTTTTATAAAGTTTTTCTTCAAATAAAAACCATGATAAGGGGGCTGATAAGGGACTTGATAAACATGTACATCGGGATTAGGCTGATGCAAGGGCTTTGGGAGAGCATAGGAAAGGAGACCCTCTTCCTCTACGGGTTCGCAGTGTTCTTCTTTTCCCTTTGGTTCACCTTGGAGAGGGTAGGGTTCATACCGAAGCTGAGCTGAAATGTTCAAGCCCAAATTCGTGGAGAGATATGGGAAGTTAATAGAGGACCTAGATGCCTTCTTGGAGATCTCTAAGGAACCATTGAGGGACAGCATAAGGGTGAATACCTTAAAGATGAAGAAAAAAGAGTTGAAAGAAAGATTGGAGGAGAGGGGGTGGAAACTG
>QMVD01000047.1 GCA_003660925.1 Nanobdellota archaeon | reverse complement strand
TTCCCTGACCCCGTCCTCCCCGAGATCACGGTTATCCCATCGTCGAAGCACACCTCCGTGTACTTGTGAGACCTTATGTTCTCCAGGATCACCCTCCTTATCCTCATAGCCCTAGCATCCCGAACAACTTCTTCTTATTAACTTCTATTTCGGAGGCCGTGAGCTTCTTTCCGAACAGCTCTATGAGCTTCATCCCTATCTCCAATTTCTTCCCTTCGTAACCCTTCTTCTCAAGATATTCCTTCTCTATCTCCTGGAGGCTCTTGTTCTCCAAGGACACCTGTGCCTCTTCTGGGTTCAAGAGTTCTGAAGTGTATATGTTGGCGTAGAGATATCCCTTCTCCGAGGCAGCGTCCATGATCCCTTTCCTGTTTATCTCCGCCTTGCTCCCCCCCTTCAACCTTCCCTTCAACCTTATCAACAGGATGGCCCCATCGTTCGGTTTCATCTGTTCCTTCACCTTCTCGTTCACTTCACTTGGAGTCAAATCGTCGCAGTTCACCACGAGCTCCACGAATTTCCTCGTCTTCAGGGGTATCCATTCCCTCCTCCCGTCTTCCACGTAGAAGAACCCCTTCTCCCCCACTTCCCTCACGTCCCACACCTCGGTGGAACCAGGGTAAACCACAGGCTTCCCGTTAAAACTCGTCTCGAACCTGGAGTGCCAGTGTCCTCCAGCATAGTAATCAAAGCCTCTTGGCAACACCTCTTTCTCTATATCCGAGAACTTACCGGATATGTCGGATATTATGTGATGGAAGATGAGTATCCTGAAATCCCCCTTCAACTCGGGCCTCAGTTTCTCGTAAAATTTGGAGATGTTAGCCCTCCTGCCAGGGATCCCGGCTATGAAGACACCCTTATAGGACTCACCACGGAGTATTATTTCCTCCCCTCTCTTCTCGAAGTATTCCTCCTCCCCCAGGTTCTTCAGCAGGCCCACTTTGTGTAAAGTAGATAACAAGGTGCCATCGGGCGCTACATCATGGGAACCTGGAATGGTGAAGAAAGGGATGCCCTCCCTCTTCAACCTCAAGAGTTGGGAGACGAGGAAGTTCACCACCCTGTACCTCGGCCTCCCGGTGTCGAAGATGTCTCCTGAGTGGATGACGAAGTCCACTTTTTTCCTTATGGCGAAGTCTATGACTTGTTTGAAGGCCTCTTCAAAGTCTCTTTCCCTTTCCTCCAACTTGAAGTTCCTCCTCCCCAGATGAGTGTCCCCGAAGTGCACGAACCTAACCATATTCCTCCAGCCTCCTTTGGGTTATCCTCCCATAGGTGCTCCACTTATGCCTTATATATTTTTTCAGGGCCTTCATGTGGTTCTTGACCCCGTTTATGCACACCTCATCGTGGGGATATCCCACACCTAGTTTCACCCCAGTCTCCTTCTCTATCTTCCTCAACTCCTTATCCCTCCTCACCTTCGCCAGTATGCTCGCTGCTGAGACCACCACATACTTTTGATCAGCCTTGTGTTCTAGGACCATTTTAGGTTTCACCTCCAAGTACTTTTCCAAGACCTCCCTGAACTTCTTCACTCCGCTTGGAGCATCTATGATCACCTTCCTCGGCCTCATCTTGTTAATTATCTTGGCCATGTGAATCGCCTCTATGGCGTTCAAGTTCGTCCCGACGCTCATCCTCTCATCTATCTCCTGGGCACTTATCACTTCGTAAGTTACCTTCTTCGCCACCTTTCTTATCTTCTTGGCGAGTTCCTCCCTCCTCTTGCTAGAGAGGAGCTTCGAGTCCTTCACCCCATCTTCCCTTAACTTCCTCATCCCTCTTTGGTCTAGCTCGACCCCGCATATGACCAAGGGCCCGACGAAAGAACCCCTTCCCGCTTCATCTATCCCAACTACCATCTAATCCACCTTGGGTGGGAACTCGTTATGCCCCACGTTGAATATCGTGATGTCCTTCAAGTTATCGGGGAGGAGAGGAATGTCACAAGCCCCGAAGTTAGTGCCTCCCCACACGAGCACGAAGTAACCTTTCTCTTCCAACTCTTTCACGAACTCCTCAAATCTCGGCTTCAGGCCATCTGGGAGCTGCAACAAAGCGATTTTCATAATCCATTTAAACTGGCGTCCTTAAATAAATCTTATGGACGCTTTTGCCATCTTGCTCGCCATGGCCCTCGGAGCCTTCTTAGGAATGGAGAGGGAATTCAGAAGAGAAGTGCAAAAGAAGAAGTTGCTGCTGGGAATAAGGACCTCCATCCTCATATGTTCTTTGGGGGCATTGGTCGTCCAAATGAGACCTATCCTAGGAGATATTCCCATTTACTTAGGATTCTTAGGCGTTTTGCTCGCCCTCTCTTCTTCCTACTTCTTGAGGTTCAAGGAAAGCGGGGCTAGGGGGATCACCACCTTCACCGCGGGCATTCTCCTCTTCTTCATAGGACTCTTGTGTGGCATGGGAGAATACGTGATGGCCACGATCATGACTGTGTTGATCACTTTCATCCTCGCCACGAGAGAGGAGATGCACGTCTTCGTGAAGCACTTAAACGCGGAGGAAGTCAAGTCCGCTATCAAGTTCGCCATCATCGCCTTCGTAGTGTTTCCTCTGTTACCCGATCAAACCTATTTTGGCTTCTTCAATCCCTACAGGTTTTGGGTCATAGTGGTTTCCATCTCCGTGGTCCAATTCCTAGCCTTCGTGCTCGGGAGGATCTTGAAGGAGAGAGGGGCCTTGGCGGTTGCTTTCTTCGGAGGCTTCGTGAACTCTGAGGCCACGACCTATGTTCTATCAGTAAACCTCAAGCGGAAGAACTCCTCCCCAGTCCTCATGGCCATCGTTTCCATGCTGTTGAGCCTAGTTGTCATAGCCTTCATAACCTTCCCATCACCGGATTTGCTCTTGGAGTTGACTAAGTACTTCCTCTCCCCTGCCCTTCTGCTCGTGTTCATCTCTCTCTATAAGTTCAGGTCAACTGACGTCAAGGGAAATCTAGAATCCCCATTTTCGGTGAGATCCGTCGTGAAGTTTTCCCTTGCCTTCTTCTTCCTCTCAGCCATTTCCTCCTACTTCACCCAATACGTCCTCGCCTTCTCCCTCTTGGGTGGATTAGTGGCCTCTTCCCCTGTTGTGGCATCCATTTCCTTCCTCATGTCGCTTGGAAGCCTGAGCTTGGAAGAGGGAGTCAAGGGGATCGTGCTGAGCGCCATAGCATCCGTTCTCAACAAGAATTTTTGGGTGAGGTTCTCCAGGGATAAGAGGATGGTCAAGGAAACTCTGATTTACACCCTGCTCGCCTCCCTCCTCTTAGGTATTGAACTACTCGTCTTTTGAACTCCTCTAACCCGCTTAACCTTATGCTCCCTCCTGCCGCCCTCTCGTGGCCCCCACCCGTTCCCATTCCTTGAGTCGAGTACCTCGCTAACTTCTCCATATCATGTCTCCCGTCCTGTCTTCTGAAGTTTATGTTCGCCACACCATCTTTCTTATTTATGATCACGATCGTTAGGTGAGGATACTTCAAGCTCAGGACGCTGGCGAGCGCGGACCCTATCCTGTATTTTGGCCTTATCTCGTAGAAAGCTATGTCGTCTATCTTTTCCGCCTTTCTCTCGAACTCCTCCACCAAGAACTTCAAGTACCTATCTACTTTCTCCTTCCACGACCTCAAGGTTTTGTTATTGAGGAGATCCTCTATGGAACTAGCCTCGCTCACGAGCCTTATGGCCTTTAGCGCCCCTTTCTCCCCCTTATAGATCATGGCGGAACCTATGAGTTTGTCCGCCTCTTCCAAGGACTTCATGTCAAAACCTTTCAAGAAATCCTTCCACTCCCTCACCCCCATATCCCCGACTATCCCTATGGCAGCAATCCAATGATGAGTTGAATCTAAGACGTCGTGGACGAGCTTCGAAGCTGGATAGTATTTGCTTCCCCTAAACAAAGGGTTTATGTGAGTCACCCCTTCTTTGTTCAGATTTCTCTGAGGCTTGTGGTGGTCCATCACGATGATCTTTCCCTTCAGAAAATTTCTAGCAACTTCCCAAACCTGATCTAAGGGCAGGTCTAAAACTAGGTAAAGATCAGCCCTGGGAACAAGGCGATAAAACCTCTTCTGGGCCATACTATTTGGAGAGGCCACCAGAACCTTGAATTTCTTGTCCACGAATTCTTTTAAAACCAGAGCAGCAGCACATACACCATCGGTATCGCTATGGGTTATGATACACGGTCTCCTCGACTTCTCGATCACTTCTTTGACCATACCTTGTGTCCCTCCACCTTGACATCGAGTCCGAACAAGTTACATACCCACACGCTCGTCCTTGTATGCATGGACAATTCCGTCGTGAAGCTCCCTCCGGATAAGGCTATGAACGGAACTAGATTGTCTCCCATGTGTTCGTCCACGCTCCATCCCCTTTCCATTTCTAAGAGCAACCTCTCACACGCTTCCCTTCCCACCACCTCGCTTGGTTTTCCCCTCTCTCCTAGGGCATCAGCTCCTATTAAGGTCTTTTCATAATCCGCCCAGATGACTATGCTCGAGCCAGGGGAAGGGGCGTCCTCGTATACTGCCTCTATCTTTCCCTCTCCTAGACATCTTAATGCGGCCTTCTTCTGCCTTTCAGCCACCCCCTCTATGGAGGAACAGGATATGCCAAAAATCCCCTTTAACTCCCCCCTCTCAAACTCATAGGGTTCTGGCTTCCACTTCCCTATCTTGAAGGTGACGTGAGCACCACCCTTTGGGTAGTAGCCCCTCCTGTGGATTTCCACTTTCGCCTCGAAACCCAATCTCCTGACCTGAGGGAGGAAGACGAACCTCACGTAATCCATGGGCATGCTCCATTTGGTGTCCGTTGCTCCCCCCACGAACTCTATCTCACACCCTTTGAGGGAACAGGGGAGCCAGAGGCTCTGCATGGCTAAGGTGATGGAACCAGCTGTGGGTATCTCCACCTTTATCCTCTTTTTTCTGGGCTCTCCTGGCACGAACTTTATCTCCCTGCTCCCCAAGAACAGACCATCCACCTCTGCATCACATAATTCCCTCAACGCCATTATAG
>QMVD01000046.1 GCA_003660925.1 Nanobdellota archaeon | reverse complement strand
GAGATAGAGATATTCCTGCACGACGAACACTTGGAAGAGGTGGCAGTGAACAGCTCTAGGGAGAACATATGGGTATATCACAGGGACTTGGGATGGTTGAAGACGAACTTGAAGGTGGGAAGCGAGGAAAAGATAGAGAACTACGCGAGCCTGATAGGAAGAAAAGTGGGGAAGAGGATAACGATCCTGACGCCCTTGATGGATGCCCACCTGTTGACGGGGGACAGGGTGAATGCCACTCTCTTCCCCATATCAAACAAGGGGAACACCCTCACCATACGAAAATTCAAGAAGAAACCCATCACCATAACAGACCTCTACTTCACCAAGACCGCGTCGAAGGAGTTGTTAGCCTTGCTTTGGCAAGCGGTCCAGTATGAGATATCCATCATCGTATCAGGAGGTACTGCCTCAGGTAAGACCACCTTCCTCTCCGCTCTCATGAGCTTTACCCCCCCAAATCAGAGGCTGATAAGCATAGAGGATACGAGGGAGATACAGCTCCCCAAGTTCCTCCACTGGGTTCCCCTCACGACTAGGCCTCCCAGCTCGGAAGGGACGGGGGAAGTGACCATGTTGGACTTGCTCATAAACTCATTAAGGATGAGGCCAGATAGGATAGTGGTGGGGGAGATCAGGAGACAGAGGGAAGCGGAAGTCTTGTTCGAAGCCCTTCACACCGGACACAGCGTTTACTCCACCTTACACGCGGACACGGCCTCCCAGACCGTGGATAGGTTGACCACACCTCCCATTAACCTCCCCCCTTCCATGATAACTGCCCTCCCTCTGATAGTGGTGATGTATAGGCAGAGAAGATTAGGGATAAGGAGAGCTTTTGAGATAGCTGAGATCGTCCCGGAGAGAAGGGAACCCTCGCTGAACATCATCTACAAGTGGCTTCCCAAGCAAGATAAAATAACCAAGATAAACGAGAGCATTAGGTTGGCTCAAGAGCTCACTTTACACACAGGGATGACCAAGGAGGAGATGAGGAAGGACCTCTTGGAGAAGGAGAGGATCCTGACTTGGATCTTCAAACACAGGATAGACGACTTAGATATGCTTGGCAAAATTATTTCCACTTACTATGCGCATCCCGAGGAAGTAATTAAACACGTCAAGAAGAACGCCGATCCGAGAAAGGTCTTTGGGTGAAGAAAGTGGAGAACTTGCCCCTCCCCTTCAGGTCAGAAAAAGTGAGAAATCTGGCCAAGCGCCTCTCACCTATCTCCTCTAGATTGAAACTATTCTATCCCACCCTGAAGATAGAGCTCAAGAGGGCAGGGATAGAACTGGATGTGGAAGATTATCTCTCGCTCTCCCTCCTCTTCTCTACCTATAACTTCTTCCTCGTCTTCTTCACTTTACTCCTCCTTTTCTCTATCTTGAGACTGGAAGAAGCTCTCCTCTTCTCCTTTCTGGGTGGCCTGGGCTTTGGGATGTTTAGTTTCTTTTACTTCCTTTCCTACCCCAAGATAAGCGTGAGGAAGAAGGTGAACGACCTCGATAAGAACCTCATCTTTGCCATAAGACACTTATTGGTGAAGGTAAGGTCGGGAGTCCCATTGTACGATGCCATGGTAGGTGTGTCTGAGGGAGATTATGGCACGGTCTCTAAGGAGTTCGAGAAGGCGATAAAACAGATGCAGACAGGAGTCCCGGAGGCAGAAGCTTTGGATAAAATAGCGGCCTTGAACCCCTCCCCGTATTTCCGGAGGACCATATGGCAGATAACCAATGCCTTGAGAAGCGGAGCTGACATAGCCTCCACTCTTTCAGCTATAGAGGAAACAGCTGTGAACGAACAGAAGATAAGGATAGCCAATTATGGGGCCGAAATGAACCCCTTCGCGGTGATGTACATGATGCTCACAGTGATCATCCCGACCTTAGGCATCACCTTTCTGATCATAATGAGCTCCTTCATGGGTATAATCATCTCGGAATGGATCTTCTACCTCATCCTCTTCTTCCTCTGCGCATTCCAATTCTTCTTCATAGGAGTGATAAAATCAAGGAGGCCAGTGGTATGAGCATCTATAGCTCCTTGGAAAAGTTCCTCCCAAAGAAATACACGAAGAGCGTGGAACAAAACCTGAGATACGCTGGGCTGGAACTGGATGCCAGGGAGTTCTCGGGGTTCACCTTCTTCTTCAGCCTTAACATCGCTCTCTTGGTCTTCTTCATCCTCGAGATCCTGGGTTCGGAGACCTTGTTGTTGTCCTTGGTAGGAGCCCTCCTCTCCTTCTTCCTTTCCATGGCAGTCTTCAATCTACTCCTCATATACGTGGCAGATAAGAGGGCGAGTTTTTGTGAGAGGGTTCTCCCGGATGTGCTGCTCCTCACGGCCTCCAACATAAGAGCGGGTATGCCTCCTGATGAAGCTTTCTTGTCCTCTGCTAGGGAAGAATTTGGCCCTTTTTCCCAAGAGATAATCAAAGCGGGGAAGAAGATAATGTCCGGTCACAGCTTCGAGAGTGCCTTCGGCTCGATATCTGAGAACATAAAGTCAAAGAAGGTGGAGAGCAGCATCATGCTCATCCTGGATGGTATAAGGTCTGGAGGAGAGATAGCCAAGTTGCTGGAGGAAACAGCTAATGACTTGAGGAGCATGGAATCCCTTCAGAAGATAGTGAGCTCTAATGTTAGGGCCTATATACTATTCATATTCTTCGCCGCGGGTTTCGGGGCCCCCTTGTTATACGGCATGTCTACCTTCCTGATCGAAACCATGGTAAAATTGGGGAAAACCGTGGAGCTTCCAGAGGTCACGGTTCCAGGTGCCCCCAGTTTTCTCACCTCTATAAGGTTCTCCAGCATAAACGTGGACCCAGAGTTCTTCGTTCATTTTGCCTTAGGAGCCATGACCATATCCAGCTTCTTTGGCGGGATTGCCATGGGGCTGATAGAAAAAGGAAGTCAAAAGGCAGGCGTGAGGTACATCCCCACCCTCCTCTTGTTGAACTTCTTGATCTTCTTCTTAGTGAGGAAAGTGGTGAGCTCTCTCCTCTCAGGAATGGCTATTTAAGTAAAGTATTTAAAAAATCGATTTCTTTCAACATAAGGTGATTTAGTTGAGGGCACAAGCTGCTCTGGAATATTTGATGACGTACGGTTGGGCGATACTGATCATAGTGATCGCGATCGGTGCGTTGTATGCGATGGGTCTCTTCGGGATAGGGGCACCACAGACGTGCAGTCCGTGCTTCCCAGCAGGAGGGGACTTCACCTACCAAGACCATTCTGTAGTGAATGGCATACTCTACCTTTCAGTTCAGGAAGGACCTGACTCTGTGACAGTGAGTAACGTGACCGCATCCATCACTGGGGTTGGTTCTGCCTACAATGACACAGTCGGGACGATAAACGCCAATGAACTTAAAGTGATCACAGTAGATATGTCGGGGCTTTCCCTTCCGACGAGTGCCTATTCCATTGATGTGCAGGTTAGTTACACCAAGCAAGGAGTACCCCACGTGGTATCCGCTACCCTACACGTGAAGCCGTAAACTTCCTTTTCTTTTCATTTTGAAGTTTTTTAAACCCCAAACATCTCTTACTTCTCATGTTCCTGGTCCATTATGGAGAGATAGGTTTAAAGGGGAAGAATAGGCCCTTCTTCGAGAAGAAGCTAGTGAAGAATATAAGAAAACAAACAGGCATGAGGGTGAAAAGAATCCCTGGGAGATTGTTAGCATGGGGGAAGGACGGTTTGGATAAAGTCTTCGGGATTGCTTATTATGCGGAAGCAATGGAATTCAAATATGAAGAGCTGAAGAAAGAGCTCCCGAAGCTTATCAAGGGCAAGAGCATGAAGGTCATAACTACGAGGGCTGATAAGTCCTTTCCTCTTACCTCCATGGAGGTGAACAGGGAGATAGGGGAAATCTTGGTCAGGAAGGGGTGGAAGGCAGACATGGTGAACCCCGATGTTCGCATATACTTGGAGATCGTTCAAGGCAAGGTGTACGTGTACTTTGAGAAGATCAAGGGGCTCGGAGGTCTCCCAGTTGGAGTGAGCGGGAAGGTGGTCTCCCTCCTCTCCGGAGGGATAGATAGTCCGGTGGCTACTTGGTACGCCATGAAAAGGGGATGCGAGGTGATATGTCTACACGTTCATCCTTACCCTACTAATGAGAAGGCCTTAAAACTCAAGATGAAGGAGTTGTTGGAGAAGTTGGGGGAGTACACTCCCACCCTGAAGTGTTACTTCATCCCCTACTTTCACTTCCAAGCCATAGAGATAGAGCCGAAGTACGAACTGATAGTGTTCAGGAGGTTCTTGATGAAGTTGGCAGAGGAAGTGGCCAAAAAAGAGGGGGCTAAAGCCATAGTCACAGGAGAGAGTTTGGGACAAGTAGCTTCCCAGACCTTGGAGAGCATTTACGTGACGGGACAGGCGACATCCCTTCCCGTACTGAGGCCTTTAATAGGCATGGACAAGGAGGAGATCGTCCGGAAGGCGAAGGAGATAGGGACTTATGAGATATCTATAAAGAAGTACAAGGATTGCTGTTCCATCGTGGCGAGGCATCCCGCCACCAAACCCAGATTAGAAGACGTCATAAGAGTGGAACCAAATATGGAAGAAATCATTGGGAAATCCCTGGAGGAGGCGGAAGTCATAGAAATTCCTTGAGGACCTCCCTTACCCTTATCTTTCTCTCATACTTGTACCACGCCCTCAACTGGGGCCAGTGTTCCTCATACGTCTTTTCCCTCGCCCGGTAGAATATCCCTATTGGGACCTTGTTTCCCCTCTCCAGATTGTAATCCCATTCCAAGGCCCTCTTCATTGCCTTCTCGAAGCTCTTCGGGTCATGCCCTTTTTTCTCCAACTTATACATCCTCTTCTCCAACCAATCCCTGATGTCGTGGAAGGTTATGCACGGTTGTAGGACGTCTATCAAGGCGAAGCCTTTGTGTTTTATCCCCTCCTTGATCAACTTCTTGAGATGGTCCACGTATAAAGCGTAGCCCCTCGCCACGAAGGTCGCACCACTCAGCAAGGCGAGGACTATGGGGTTAAGTGGTTTCTCGAAGACCCCTAGGGGGGTTGACTTTCCCTTGAACCCCTCCTCGGTAGTAGGGGTGGCTTGACCTGTCGTTAAGGCAAATACTTGGTTGTTGTGGACGATCATGGTCATATCCACGTTGTACCTACAAGCGTGAATGAAGTGAGAGATTCCTTCCGCGTAAGTGTCCCCATCACCACCGAATCCTATCACCGTGAGCCTTGGATTTCCCACCTTGATACCCAAGGCGGTTGGGAGGACCCTCCCGTGGATGGAGTAGAAACCGGAAAGGT
>QMVD01000045.1 GCA_003660925.1 Nanobdellota archaeon | reverse complement strand
GCTTGTTTCTTGCCATTTTTTCACCAACTCGTGAGCGAGATCGTCCAAAAACTTCCTCCCTTTTGGAGTTATCACCCTTCCCTTCTTCTCCTTCTTCACGAAACCCAATTCCTCCAACTGTTGGAGGCACTTCCTTATTATGTTCCCACTCCCCTTCACGAACCTCTCCGGCCTGTGTCCCATGTCCTTCCTCCCCCCATATTTCGTCCTTAGTCTTTCTACCCCAACTGGACCATTCACGTATATGGTCCTCAGGATGGCGGCTGCCCTCACGTACCACCAATCATCCCTTTCAGGGGGCCTCTGCTTATGAGCACCGGTCTTCACGAACTTGGCCCATTCTGGTGGCTTTATCATCCCTTTTAACTTCTCCGCCACCAGCTCTATCAAAGGGTTCGCTGGGACGTCGTAAACAGTGGTCATAGTTATGGTTCAACTCCGGGCTCTTTTTAAATTTTGGGGCTAGTCCAACACTTGATTATCATCCACATGGCTTTCATCTTCTCACCACGAACCTCATCACGTTCCCACAATCCAGGCACTTATAAATGACCCTGTGCTTGTGTATCCTCACCTGGCAATTCTTTCCCGGTTTCAGGAAATGGAGGCATTTCCTACAAAATTTCCTCCTCAACTCCCTGGGAATGCTCACGTTAGCCTTCATCCCAATCCTCCTGGCGATGTAAACATATCTGTGTGCCCTTTCCGGGTTTTCATCGAACACTTTCTCCGCTAGGGAAAAGAGCCTCTTAATTTCCTGAAGGGCTTCTCTTTTCACCAAGAAGATTTATATTAGAGGGGAAGAAATACTTTTCTGTGAGCGAAGTCATCTACAAGACCCTGGACGACTACGTGAGGAGGGAGAGAGAGGATTCCATACGCATTACCCTACCGAGGGGCTGCTTGGGTAGCTTCGTGAAAATGCTCCATCTACGGGGATATAGGAAGAAGAGGATAGTAGGTCGAAAGAGCGAGTACGTGAAGAAGTTTCAGGTTCCCGTAGAGACATATGCGGGAAGGGGCTCCTTAAACTGCGCGTATCACGTGAAAATCCTGAGCGAGGAAAAAGTCATTCACATATCCGCTCACGTGGATCATGAGACGCAACTCAAACATAGGGGGTGGAAAGGAAGCCCCTTTGAGGGTAAATTCATCGAACTAACTGATAGATTGGAACGAGAGTTGAGGTCGATGACGGAAGCCTGCCTCACAGGTAAGAAGTTGGAAGAGGTCCTGAGAAGATAAAAGTGTCCACGGCTTGCTGGCTTCCCATCCCATGCGGGACAGTACAACCAGCAACACGGCAGGGCTTAACTTCCGTGTTCGGAATGGGAACGGGTGTTTCCCCCACCGTTATGGCCGTGGACGATAAACACTCCCCCTCAACGATTTTTAAACTTAATGTTTTTAAAAAATGAAGGTCTCTTCTTTTGATGAGGCTCAAACCCCTCTTCTTTGGGACGCTTTTCATCCTCCTTTCGACCCCGGGCATCTTGTTCCTTCTCCTCTCCATCTTCAAGTGTGGTTTCATAAGTGATAAGCTCTGTTGCGACTTTGGGAATGAGGTGTGTTGTTTCGGCTTGAAGAGCTCCGGGTGCATCACCATCCTGAACTCCATGGAGGAAACCTGTAGGAGGTATTGTTTTGAGCTACAATCGAGAGCGACCGGGGGGCTGAGGGACTTCCGCGAGAGTGATTATTGTGAGGAGAACTGTACTTCTATATTTCCATGCTATGTCTCCCTCTTGAACGGGACTTCCGTTGAGGTGACGTGCGAGTGAGCATCTTGATAAGAGACGTGAGATATCTGACGAAGGATGGGGCGAAGAAGGGAAACATCTACATAGAAGAGAACCTGATCTCGGAATTCAAGGCGAACGAGGCCGATGTGGTGATAAATGGGAAGGATAAACTAGCAATCCCGGGTTTGGTGAATCTTCACACTCACTCCCCCATGACTTTGTTCAGGGGATATGGAGACGACATGGAATTGCACGAGTGGTTGGAGGAAAAGATATGGCCCTTGGAAAAGAAACTGACGAAGAAATTGGTGTATTGGGGGAGCAAATTAGCGATAGCTGAGATGTTGCTGAATGGAATAACCACCTTCAACGACATGTACTTCTTCATGGATGGTGTAGCGGAAGCTGTTGAGGAGAGCGGGATAAGGGGTTTTTTGGGCTATGGTATGATAGATTTGTTCGATAAAGAGAAAAGAGAAAAAGAGATCAAAGAGACACGGAGTTTTGTGAAAAGAGCGAAGAGATATGAAAGAGTTGTGCCCACCATGACTCCTCACGCAATATATACGTGTTCCAAAGAACTCTTAGAGTGGGCGAGGGACTTCGCGAGGGAGAAAGGGTTGTTGATACATATTCACCTCTCCGAGACGAGGAAAGAGGTCTATGACTTCTTGAAGAAGGGGAAAAGGCCGGTGGAGTACTTGGACTCTTTTGATTTCCTGGATGATGATGTGATAGCCGCCCACGTCGGATGGGTGACCATGAACGAGATGAAGATCCTCTCGAAAAGAGGCGTGAGCGTAGCCCACTGCCCTGTAAGCAACGCGAAGCTGGCCTCTGGAGTTGCTCCTGTCCCTGAAATGTTGAAACTTGGAGTAAACGTAGGGTTGGGGACGGACGGAGCAGCGAGCAATAATTCTCTTGACCTGTTCCAGGAGATGAAGTTCTGTGCTTTAATTCACAAGGTGTACAGGTGGGATCCCACTTTAGTGAATGCAAGGGAGGTCTTCGAGATGGCCACTGTCAAAGGAGCAAAAGCATTGAGATTAAATGCTGGGGAAATCGCAGAGGGGAAGCTCGCGGACATAGTTTTGCTGGACGAGAAGTCGGTAGGGTTTCAACCATTATACGATCCGATTTCTAATCTCGTTTACTCCAAACCGAGGGTGAGCGATGTCATCGTAGATGGTAGATTAGTAGTGAGAGACGGGAAGATACTCACATTCGATGTGGGGGAGACCTTGAGAGAAGTGGAGAAGGTCACAGGGGAAATGGTCCATCGATGACTAAGGTTTCATACTCCCCTCCCTCTCCTGAGATGTGGATGCCATATTTCTCGCGTAGGCGGACGAGTTCCTCAATAACTTTTTCGTCGATTTCCCTTCCCACCCAAGACTCATCTAATCCTAACGCAGACACGGAGACCACCTTTACCTTGAACCCAGCATCTAACATCTCCCTCATGATCCTCTCGGGGTCTTTTCTCCACAAGGGAGCAAAATGCTTCAATCCTAATTCGTAACAAATCCTCTCCACTTTCTCCTTTTGATACCCGCTTTCTATCGCTCCGGAAACTACCCCTTCTATTTCATACTTTTCCTTCACCATTTTCAACGCCCTTCTCAGGTCCTCTAGCTCCTCCTCTTTCTTTCCCTTAGTCTCGAACTCAAATAAAGGGACCCCCATCTTCCCCGCAAGTTCTCTCCTTCCTTCCCTTGGGATGTGGAACATCCAAGAATCCTCACCAGTGACCTTCGCGGAAACTAAGACCGCGATCTCAAAACCGTTCTGAGCCATAAGAAAAGTGGAAAAGGTGGAATCCTTCCCACCGGAGAAGAGAGATGCGAGCCTCATCCGTAAATCCTGCTTATGGTGTCTGTGATCGGTTTTTTCTCCATTAGCTCCTTTACCTTCTTCTCGAAGGCTTCTGTCTCCTTTAAGAGAGGTTTAATATCCACCCCTATTTCAAGGGTCTCGTTCAGGATCTCGATTACCTTGGCAGAGGCCCTTCCATCAGGAAGAAGCGTCTGGGTCTCTGCTATGATGCACCCGAAGGGCACCCCTTTCTCCTTGGCGTTCAGTAGGAGGGAGCCTGTTATGCCTAACACCAATCCTTCTCCCATTTCTTTCATCTCCCCCTTCAACCTCACACCCCCTTCTATTTTGTAGACATCCTTCCTTGGGCCCAACACGCCCTCTATCGATATCATCCTCCCCTTACACTTCTTAATCCAGCCGACTATCTCCTCTCCGACTTGCTTGTCCACTCTCTTTGGAAGAGGTATCTCAGAAGATAGGAGGACTATGTTCTCTTTCCTCACGTGTTCTATCCTCATGGGGTGCTCTACCTTTCCCTTGGATATGATGGCGACTGGAGGAATGTCTGCCTCTAAGTGCCCTATCCTTTCAGCTTTCAACATCTTACCTATGTACTGGACGACCAGAGTGCCAACCAATCCAGGAGAGTGGAAGCCCAAGAGAACAGTGGGGTTTCTCAACCTCTTCTTCACGACGATCATGAGAAGAAAGGGAACTATCCCTTAATAAAATTTGTCAGAGGAACTTGTGTTTGAGCAGGTGGAGAAGTAAGATGACGGTAATCATCAAAAAGAGGGGGACGAGGAGAGAGCTGAGAACAACCCCACCGCTAGGAGTTATGAGGATGGGGGTATCGGTCAGGAATCCTATCTCTTTAGTTAGGTTGTAAGGAGGAAAATAAAGCGTCCAGCTCTCGTTCCAGTTTTCCTTAGTGAAATTCACGAAGAAGGATACCACGCCGTCCTCATTCGTGGTTCCCCTCAGCACCTCATTCCCCCTGTTATCCAAGAGGATGAAATTGGAGTTGGCTATTGGGGTTCCGTTCTCGTGGGTAACCAAGACGCTGTACTCCCTATCTATCCTCCCCTCGAACCAGTAGATTTCCTTTTCGGGAATGCGGAACGATAGGTTCCCCTTAAGGATGATCCTGCTCTCGTTCTCGTGTGCCCTTCCCACCTCTATTAGGGCGTTAGGACCTATCGTGCAGTGCTCGAACTCAATCACCAATGGTTTCGTCGTTTGCTTATCTTCCAAATTGTACAAGAACCTTATCGGGACTTTCTCCGGCTTCGAGAACACTACATCCTTAAATCTTAAGTATCCGCTCCCCCTCGTGTGCATCGTTATGATGGTGGAGTTCTCCACCTCGACTTCCGGCTCGTTCTCCGAGCCCCACGTGTCCAGGTGGAAATAGGAATCCCTTATCGCCGCTTTTCCTTGGATGTCTATCTTCCACTTTTCAAGCTTGACGTTCTTGAGAGTTAGGTTCCAAGTTAAGTTCTCCACCTTCGGGTTATCGTATATGTTCCAGTCATCGTAAAATTGGGGTCTCATATCCTCCAATTCCACGTCCGAGCCCACGGGAAACACGGCGAATATCTCCGCGAGTTCCGAGTCCTCCACCACTAATTCTTTCCGGCACGCTTCGTCGTATATCCCCCACAGGGAAAGAGAGTACATGGCCACCGTGGTGTCCTGCAAGGAGAGAGAACCCCCTTCGGGGGTGGTGAGGTTCAAATCTTGGCGACTACCTGACTTTAAACCCTTTATCTCTATCCTGCTCGGACCTCCCCCAAACCAAATGTGCATCAAGCCGATCTCAGAGTTCCTCACCTTCAACTTCCCGCTCAAGGACCTCCAGAAGACTATCCCGACCCGAGAGGAGTCTATCTCCACCTCCCCGTCGACCTGCACCCTC
>QMVD01000044.1 GCA_003660925.1 Nanobdellota archaeon | reverse complement strand
TTCAATCCGTGGGATGATTCCCTGGATATTAAATGGATGTTCAGCAAATCGCTTATGTTTATGCGTGTGAAGATCTGGAAGTTCATCACGGAGTTGTTGGAGAGATTGACCTCTAACCCCAAGTCGTAGAGGGTCAGGTTGAACCCTATAAGCTCGCCAACCTCCCTGATCTCCCCATACCAATACTCTATGTTGTTTTCTTCCATGAGGGGTTCCACCTCTCCTTGAAAAGTCCCATTCCTCATGAGTTCTTTAATGGAGGAAGGGGCATCGCTCACTGGAGTACCATTTATGATGATGTTGTTGGTCACCGCTATCAGGGCTCTCCTAGCCGAGATGAAGAGAATCCTATCCAAGTCCTCTTCCACATTCCTCTCGAAGAAGTTGAGTTGGTCGAAGATCATCTCTTCCACTTCCAAACTCCTCTTCTCCCTAACTAGGGCTGGATAGTAGTGGAGGACGAGGATGGCTGGAATTATGGCTAAAAGGGCGATGCTGGAAAACAGGATTCCCTTCCTCACCACACTCTCACCTCCATCTCGGTTAAGCCCCACATGGTGGGGACGTCCACGATTTCCGTCGTCTGCGTCTCTATTTCACCTTCCTCCACGTACCCCTTAATTGTCTCGTTCAATCTCTGGATTGCATCCTGCTCTGCTGCTGTCTGATTAGGAAACACATCCCCATAACCCACCTGGGCGGGGACCAAGAAATTCACGCTCACAAAGGAATCCGGAAGGATCAGGTTGGAAGAACTCCCATCGAAATCCCTCGCCTTGACGTAGTTCCTCGTGTCGGTAGAGAACCTCTCCACGGGTATGTATATGGAACTGGGAACAGACCTCCCAGTCGGCGACTTGAATATCTGATATTTGTCCCAATCCGTCCCATTCCAATTCGGTTCCTTTTCTGGATCGTGCCAAGCTGCTGCGGCCACTTTCCAACTGTACTCTTGGACTATGTGGAGATAGGATGAGAGGATGGGAAAATCTGCCCAGTCGAAGTACATCTTCTTCACGAGGGCAGCATCTTGACCGTCCAATTGATCGAAAGGTATGAGCTTCGTGGCGGTTATCCTCCCGTAGTACTTCACAGGTTCGGGCTTGGTGTAATTGAGCTCCACATAACTTGAATTGAGGATCTCGGCAGTTCCCCTAGCACCTGTCACATACCTGTCCCTAGTGCTCTCCATATCCAAATAGATAGCCAAGATGTTGGTCTCCCCTGTGGAGGAGTTCCCAGATAGGTGGAGGTAATCCTTTATGTCAAAGTCGAGGACGGGGTTGCTCGGAGGGGAACTTGAGGAGTACACGAGGTGGTCATTCACCCATATCTCCACCCATTTATTAACTCCCGCCCCTTCGAAGTGTAATTCAGCGGAGTTCACTTCGCTCCCCCTTGGGATGTCAAAGGGATAGATGACCCAAGCAGCTGGAGAACCGATCACATGGGGCAACTCCTGTCTCTCGAACACTTCTCTTTCCTCAGCATAAGACAGGTTTTTCTCGTGGGAATAAGTCACTTTGAGGACCGTCCCAGGGTGCATGTGGGAGTGGTAGAACATGGGCCTTTCTAACACGATCTTCAACACGTTCATTCCCGGCCTCACGTCACTTATCTCCACAGTTCCGTAGTACGTGCTCGTGGAGTAAATACTTGCCTGCAGGACATCATTCATGTAGACGTAGATGTAACCCTCCTCTTCATGAACCGAAAGGTCGAGTTGGGAAGAGATGTTCTCGGCATCCGATGGTATCTCAAAGGTCTTTTCCAGGGTGAAGTCCCCTCCCCTGAAATAAAACGCGCCGAATCCGCTTCCCGCAGGGGATATGGGAAGGAGGAACGTTTCGTTCCCCCTAACCCTCTGGAGCCAAGCCCTCGCCATGAACCCCCTCGTCGGCTTCCCAACCATGTAACCAGAGACCATGAGGCTACTCTTCGCCAATCGGTCCGGAAAACTGAGGTTCCTCTCGTATATCACGTCTCCGCCCATGTACACTCCATAGCTCACACCAGGGGGCATGAGTTGCTCTAAGATGGACCTTGTCACGTTCTCGGCGTCTTCTGTCCTGTTCTCCGACCAGAAGGTACCTATCAGGTCAACAAGGGTCCTGTTCATGTCCTCAGAGGTTATGTCCCCATTATCCATGTAAAACTGAATGGTGGGGTCTTCCTGGACGTCGTAGATCCTGGTCTTCTTTAGGATCATGAGGACATCGCTCGCCACCTTGTAAGAATGGTAATATTCCCCCTCAAAACGGGGAGGAATATAGAAGGAAGAAGCGTAGATGGAGAGGAACATGAGTAAGAACATGCAGGAGAAAAGCACATCAAAAGATATGGCGACACCCCTCATTTCCACACCACCAACAAAACTTTAACTGGAATGTTCTTCCCATTCACATCCAAAAGGGCGAGCCTCCTGACGGGGATGGCCACCTGAGAGGAGGAGGGGTACTCTCCGAAGATGTATTCCACCCAAGAGGTGTAGTTTAAAGCGCTCGAGATGTTGAGGAAGAGGCGGTAGCTGCCCAGTCCCAAACTATCCGCCACTTCTTCCTCTGAGAGGTTCAGGAATTGGTCCAACTTCTGGGAAGAGATGATGTATTCCTCCTCAGCCAAACCCAATTGGAGGTAGTTGCTTTCATTCCAGTCCTCTGGAAGCCCGGGCGTCCTCAGGAGGAGGTCGGTGACGCGAATGGCTTTATTCCTCAGTCTGGAGTACTCGTTGTACAGGGAGAACTCCTCGAGTCTGCCGCTCACATACGAGTTAAACACAAAGAGCAAGCTCAGGAAGAAGACCACTACCACCACTGCCTCCGAAGAGAAGAGTTGGGAATTACTTGATGATGATCGTCCCATTTTCGTTCACCAGCCAGTTTTCCCCCTTCTTCAGCGTCCCTGAAACTTGCTTAGCCAGGATCTTCTTCGAATAGGTCCTTCCTGAGAGGTTGAGCCAGATGAGGTCTCCGAAGATCCTCAGTTCATAATCACTTCCAGAAAGGTTCTCCGGGAGGTTAAGGCGCGTGGAAAATCCATCCCCCTCTAAGAGGACGGAGTCCAACCTACCCACCACTAGTTCTAATAAGTTGTTCGCCTCCATATCCATGTTCATGGACCTCAAGGAAGCCTCGTAGTGGTAGATGTAAAGCATGAAGGAGAAGGAGAGGGCGGAGAGAAAGAACAGGAAGAGTACCAATTCCATGCTCACTTGGGACCTATGCTGGAGCGACATTCACATAGCCCTCCATCGCTTCTAGAGAGAGGAGATAATCGCCGGGTGAGGTAGGTATGTAACCCGTCAAGTTGGCGCGGGATTCCGCGTAGACCTCAGTGGTTCCAGAACTCAGGGAGAGGAAGATGGATATCCTGTTCTCGGTGAGGTTTATGGAGAGCACGTTCTCCGGGACGTGAACCTTCAAGAGTACCTTAGCCGGGCTCCCCTGCGTGTGGACGAAATCCGCCATGTCCCTAACGCTGTCCACTAAATCCCTCGCGTAGCTCAGGGAAATCTCCTCCTTAGCTGAGTTGTAGTAGGACAGGAAATAGGACCACAGGGGGACGAGGATGAAGAGGATGGCCGAGACGAGCACTATGTACTCCAAAGAGATTTGAGACCTCATCAAGGAGTATTTCCCTCCGGAACATTTAAAGGTATTGATTACAAGGGTGAAATATGAGGTGGCTCGTGTTCCTTCTCATCCCCTTAAGCGTTTCCCTGGCCACCCCTGCTATGTCTGGCCTTTCCCTGATCCTGGAAAAGGAGGGTTATGTGGCGAATGAGACCGTGGTGATAACTTCTTACGTCTCCTATGCTCCTGGAGCTCCTGTCTATGGCGCGAATGTGACCTTAAAGATTTTGGATCCTGACAACGAGACGAAGGCCGTCCTATCCTGCACCACGAATTACGATGGTTTCTGCTCCGTCTCATTCAAGATACCCCCCGACCCCAAGTACGGGTATTGGAGGGTGGAGGGCACTGCGGAGTTTACAGGTCCCTCCACGAATTCCACTGTCGAGTTCGATGTACATCAAGAAATCTGTGGAGACGGGATATGCGACGTGAATGAACCTCCCTACTGTGAGGAGGACTGTGGGAAGTATTACGGAGAAACGTGTTCGGACGATTACGAGTGCTTCTCCGAGATATGTTGTCACAACTTATGTGCCCCTTCTTGCCCCTATTGCGGGGACGGTTTTTGCGATCCAGAGGAACTATGCGCTTGTCAGGAGGACTGTGGAGCTTGTCTAGAAGGGGGTGGTGGCTTCGTTTTCCTCCAATCTCCCTTATCGATAAACGTCACTCCCAAATCTCAGGAAGTGGAAAACTGGGTGGCGGACTTCTCCATTAACTTAACGAACAGCGCGAATTATACCATGGAAAACGTGACCTTCTTGTTGGAAGGAGCTAACGAATTCCATTGCTTGCCCAAGAACCTTTCCCTCCCCCCTTACTCCTCCGCCCTCGCCATCTTAAGCGTGAAGTTCAAACCAGGAGAATATCCAGGGGAACATTACATCTTGATTCAGGCTGTTTCGGGTGGTGTGGAAAGCAACGTGGAGAACCTCACGGTGGTCATTAAGGAAGAAGAGAGAAAGGAGGAGAAGGTAGTGGTTTCAGGGCGCCCCACTTGTGGTGATGGAGTTTGTGACCTCGGGGAGGATTGCATGACCTGTAAGGAAGATTGTGGCCCTTGCATCTCCTACGTGTTCTCTGGGGACAGGGACGAGGCGGAAAGAGCGATAAGGAATGCTGAGGACCTGTTGAATTCTTGTTTGCTCATACTCTTCAAACAAGAGTTGAAGAAGGTGGAGGTGTTCCTCGAAAAGGCGAGAGAAGCTTATAGGTTACTGGACTTCAAAAGGGCAAAAGAACTAGCGCTCCAAGGCGCGAGTATTTTGAGGGTTGCTCAGATCAAGGAGATTTTCGCTTGGAGCCTCCTTCCCTTTTCCTTGGTACTCATCAAGAAATTCATTCCAAAGAGTTCAAAAAAAGAGCACAAAAGGCGAAAGAAGAGGTCGTGAGATGAGTGGGAAGTTGTCCCTGCTTTCGATCGTCGTTCTTCTGTCCTTTGGCATCGCGAGTGCTGAGGAGATCCAAGGGGACTTGGTCATAAGAGAGGACACAGTAATGGAGGGAAAGGAGCTTGTGATAAACGGGAATCTCGTGATCGAGGAGGGAAAGACCTTGACCATAAGAAACTCGGAGATCACCATAAACAGCAGGTACAAGAACGAGTATTGGATAAGGATCAGGCCCAACGCCACCCTGATCGTGGAGAACTCGAAGTTGTATGAGGGGTTAAAGCAAGGGATCAACGAAGTGTGGATAGGGCTCAACAGGATAAGGCTAGGTGAAACGGTCATCGCCACGGAGGATGAGAGCTCCAAGCTGATCATGAAGAACACCATATCGGAATTGAGGGTGCAGGTCGACGGGGAGGTGGAGATAGACTCCTCTCGGGTCGGGATAGTCTTCTGGAGGTCCTTGAGCGGGAAGTTGAAGGTGAGGAACTCTGAGATCGGCTTGATGCACATTTGGTT
>QMVD01000043.1 GCA_003660925.1 Nanobdellota archaeon | reverse complement strand
GGGAAGGCGAAGGGTTCGGTTATCTCTCCGATGGCTGGGAAGCCATGTTGAGCTCTCACCACTAAGACGGGATCGTCCTTTCCCACGTACTTTCCTGCCAAGAGGCTAAGCCTCTCCGTGCTGGATACTGCAGCTATCTCCCCATCCATTCTCCTGAACACCCTCTTTATCACGTACCTCCCAGTTGCCCCTATGAATGCTAAGAGGTCGTAGATTTCCTCCGGAGCGTCGAAGGTTATTCGCTTGTGCTCCTTCACGTCATAGACCTCAAACCTGAACCCTTTTTCCATGTTCGGATCTATCACCAACCCAGGCGTGTTGAAGGGATCCGCGAACATCTTGTACAGAGGATAGTTCCAAGCCCCGGGCTCTGTCTTGTCTGCCATGAAAACAACCACGGGCTCTGAGGGCCTCTCTTCGAATTCCATCTCTGCGACTCCAGGACCCATGCCCTTTATGTTTCCGGAGAAAGTGCTCTTCAACAAATCCTGTCCCCCACCATACAACTTCAATTTCCTCGCGAGCTTCGTTGCCTTCACGAAGGTGTCCCACGCGAGTTTATGAATTTTTTCGTTGTTCTCTCCCCTCTTGTGGGTCATGATCAACTCCAAGTCGTCTCCGCATGCAGTCACATGATAATCTATTAGGAGTCCCCTTTTCCTCGCTTTTTCGAGCTCCTTCTTCGCTAGTTCCAAGATCTCCGGGTGAGAACCAGAGTGTCCGACGAAACCTCCAACATCCGCTTTTATCACGCTGAGTGTGATTTTCATGAAGGGTTAAACTTGATAGGGTTAAATAAACTTTGCGCTAGATGTACTCCCTCTCCGCTTTTTCCCTCGACTTCTTCATGACATACCATATCACCACTCCTACGAAGGAGAAGTAGAAGAGGGCCAAGATGCTAGGGATAATGGCCAATGTCTGAGCAATCATCAAGTCTTCTTGAGTTAAATTGTATCCCATATTCTGCTTCATCTGTTGCATTATGCTCACGGCCTGAAATATGACCGAGAACACCAGGAGGCCGACGATGAAGACGACGGTGGCACCAAGAATCAGCTGATTGGCCTGAATCTCCATGCAAATCTTTATCTATCCCCTTTTATTAAGGTTTTTCAGATGAAGGTGCACAAAGAACTCCCCATAATCCAGGTGACCCTGAGGAAGTTCGAGAGGCCTTATGGGGATTTTGAGGAGCTCTTGAGGAAATTTTTAATGTCCGTAGGTCTCCTCCAGCCAGGGGACTCCAGGAATGACGTGTTGAAAGTGGTGAGGGAACTCCTAAGGGCGAGAAGAGAGAGGAAATTGCTCCAAGTGAGAGATTTGGTGGAACTCACGAAGGTCTCCCCGCCGAATGTGAGGAGACACTTGAGAAGGTTGAGGGAACTGGGGTTGGTGGAGAAGTACGACTGGGGTTATAGGATGAGGGAGTGGATGGACCTCCCTTCCCTGATAGAGGGAATGGAGGAATTCGTGCTTTCCCCCATCTTGAGGAGAGTCAAGGAATACGCGGAGGCCGTGGAGTCTACTTTTCCAGAAGGTTGATGAGCTTCAGGAGAGAATCCGCAATTTCTTGCCCCTCCTTCGTGAGCCTTATTATCTTCCTCCTCCCTTTCTTCTCGAACGTGATGAGGCCGTGTTTTTCCAATTCTTGGAGGACTCTCACGGTGTGGGCATAGGTGCAGTCCACTTCCTTAGCGATTATGCTGGGATACCTGGGTTTGGATTTGTCCCTTAGCCTAACTAACATCATGCTCGGTTTTTCCCTTAAGAAGTACTTGATCAACTTCTTCTTGCCCACCCAACCACCCCTATTTTAAGATTTCCGCAATATCTTTAAAGATTTTTATATTTAAGAGAATATATCTTAGAGTTCTGATTGGAGTTTATAAGAGGGAACGTTCTTTTCACCCCATGGACGTGAGGGAGAAAGTTTGCAGAGGGGAAAAGAGGAAGTATTACAGGTTCAGGTTCGCCAAGTTCTATGGGGGAATAGCCACCGCGGACTGTACCGGTTGTAATTTGAAGTGTTTTTTCTGTTGGTCGTGGAGGCCAAGGGACTTGTTGATAGGGAGGTTCTACTCCCCGAGAGAGGTCTTCGAGAGGTTGGTGAGGATAGCCGAGAAAAACAGGGTGAACAAGGTGAGGATAAGCGGAAACGAGCCCACTCTCTGCGAGAAACACCTGTTGGAGGTCCTGGAACTCTTTCAAGGGACGAATCTCCTCTTCATCCTTGAGACCAACGGAATCCTGTTAGACAAGAGATACGTGAGGGAACTTTCGAGGTTTGATAATCTACACGTGAGGGTCTCTCTTAAAGGGACGAACGAAGAAGAGTTCAGAGCTCTTACAGGATCCTCTGGTTTTAAGAAGCAACTCGATGCCCTTAAGAACTTACTGGATCAGGGAGTTTCCTTTCATCCAGCGGTTATGGTCTCCTTCAGCTCCAAGCAGAACTTCGAGAGGTTGCTGGAAAAGTTGAGGGAGATGGACCCCTACCTAGTTAAAAGCTTGGAGGTGGAGGAAGTGGTCCTCTACCCCCATGTCAGGGAGAAGATAAGGGAGCACTTAGGAGAAAGAGGACCTTAAAGTCTAAAGGGTCGTGCCCCCGCCCGGATTTTCAGACCTCAGGGGTCATTTGAACCGGGGTCACAGCCTCCGCAGGGCTGCGTTCTTTCCAAGCTAAACTACGGGGGCAATTGAAAGAGGAGCCAAGAGTTAATAACTTTTACATCTTCTCTACCAAGGGCATTCCCAATAACTTGAAACAATTTTCCAACACAATCTTCGTGCAGGAGACTAGGGCCACCCTGAATTCCTCTTTTTCGGACCCTAGGACTTGACATTCTTCATAAAACCTGTTGAAGTCGTCGCACAGCCCGTAGAGGTAATTGGCTATGAAGTTGGGTTTATTCCTCTCCAAAGCCTCCTTCACAACCAAGGGGAAGAGGGAGAGCTTCTTCAGGAGCCTCCTTTCCTGCTCCTTCAACCCCTTCACCTCAAACTCCTTCAACTCTGCCTTGTCCAGGATGTGCTTCGCCCTGACATAGGAATATAAGAGGTAAGGGGCGGTGTTCCCCTTCAACCTCAACATCTCCTCCCACTTGAACTCCACGAACTTCTCCGGGTCAACCTTCAAGATGCTGTAGATGACTGCGGCCAGTCCCACTTTTTCAGCTACCTCTTGGTTGAACTTGCCTATCCCTCTCATGACCTTTCCAGCTTCTTCTACGGACCTATTTATCACCTCTTCCGCTGTGATCACCCTCCCCTTTCTGGTGGATATCTTCCCCTCAGGGAGCCTTATCAACCCATAGGAGATGTGCTTGCAGTTCTTAGCCCACTCATATCCCATGGCCTCTAAGGTCTTGAACAACTGCCTGAAATGGAGTTTTTGTTCCGACCCGACCACGTACAACATGAGGTCGAACTTGTACTTCTCGTACCTGTCTATCGCAGTCGCCAGGTCCCTGGTGAGGTATAGGGTCGTGCCATCCTTCTTCATGATGACGGTGTCCGGGACACCTTCCACGTGGAGGATCACGGAACCTTCTTTCTCGTAGGCGAGCCCTTTCTTCTTCAACTCCTCCACCACCTTCTTGGCCTTCTCTATGTAGTAACTCTCCCCGGTGTATTCATCGAACTCCGCCCCGAGGAGGTCATATATGCGCTTGAATTCCCTTATACTTAACTCCCTGAACCTCTTCCAGAGCTCCACGAATTCCTCCTTCCCTCCTTCCAAAGCTGCGTATATCTCCCTTGCCTTTTCCTCCAACTTCGGGTCTTTCTCCACCTCCTCGTGGAACTTGACGTACACCCTCAACAACTCCTTTATGGGGTTCTTCTCAAGCTCTTCCTCATTCCCCCATAATTTATAAGCCAGGATGAGCTTCCCGAATTGAGTGCCCGTATCTCCCAACCAGTTGATCTTGATCACCTTGTTTCCCATGAACTCATAGATCCTACACAGGGAATTTCCCAAGATGGTGTTCCTCAAGTGACCCACGTGCATGGGCTTGGCGACGTTCGGGCTCGAGTACTCGATGACCACTTTTTTTCCCATCTTTTCCCTTCCATAGTTTTCCCCCTCTTTCAGCACTTTGTCCAACAATCTCTTCCCCCAATACTCCCAGTCCACGTAGAAGTTCACGTAGTTCCCTTCCGCTTTTGCCTTCACCCCTTCCACTTTGAAAGTTTCTGCTATTTCTTCCCCATCCAAGTCAAAGGCCTCTATGAAGAAGTCCCCATGCTTCTCACTCCTCTTCAACTCTTTCTCTACCCCTAACTTCTTCAACTCCTTCTTTACCTTCTCCCTTATCTCCCCTAAAACCATGTTGTCAAAAGGACCTGAACATTATTTAACTTTTTGACTCTAGGAGGAGCCTCGCGGCGAGTTTAATCGTCATGTCGTTCACATCCTTCCTGGGGTCCACCTCCACTACGTCCATCCCAACGAACCCCTTTAGGAGCTTTAACTTCCTCAACAGGTAGATAACGTCCCTCGAACTCAAGCCTCCTGGTTCTATCCACCCCGTCCCAGGAGCGAAAGCCGGATCGAACACGTCTATGTCTATGCTCACGTAGAACCTCTCCCCCTTCAACCTTCCCATGACTTCGTCCGTTACTTGCTTCATCCCTCTTTCGAATACCTCGTTCGCCGTGAAGACGTTCAAGTCGTGTTTTCTCATGAATTCTCTCTCCTCTTGACTCCAATTCCTCACCCCTAGCATGATGACTCCCTTGACCAAATCATGCTCCACGAGCCCCCTCACAACATCCTCATAACTCACGGGATAGAAGGAACTCTGACAATCGGGGTGAGCATCCAAGAAGAGGAGCCAAGGCCTTCTCAAACCCTTGACGATGGGATAGGTTATGGAATGATCTCCTCCCAGGGCCACGAAGAAGCCATCGATCTCCCTAACTTTCTTCTCGATGTTCTCCTGCGTCTCGCTCACGTTGTCCTTAATCACTTCCACTTCTTCCACCTCAAATCCGTCCGAGAAGAAGAACTCTTTGGTTGCTTCCACTATCTTATCTGGAGCTTCCTCCACGTGGCTCTCCTTCAAACTTCCTAAATTGCACGGGATCTTGAGGATTATCAATGGACCGGGCGGGATTCGAACCCGCGGCCTCCACCGTGCGAGGGTGGCGTCCTACCAACTAGACCACCGGCCCATGAGAAAACCGAGATGGGGCTTTAAATCTTTTCAGGGCCCGCCGGGATTTGAACCCGGGTCCGCTGGTCCGAAGCCAGCCGTCCTATCCTGGCTAGACTACGGGCCCGATAAGAAATCTCCTTCCTCATTTAAAAAGGAGGAGGATGAAGGGGATGGTGATCAGGCATGAGAGCCCTAAGAAGTAAAAGATGGGGACTCCTAAGTACTGAAGGAGGAAGCCACCGCTGAAATTTCCTGCCAAGATGCCTATGTCCTTCAAGGTTTCCGTGAGGCCAGAGTATCCTCCCCTCTCACCGTCCCTTGCCATCTTTCCGATGATGGCATTTATGGTGGGGCTTATTGCTCCTCCCCCTGCATTCACGAGGAAGACCGCGACTAAGAGGGAAGATAATTCTTTGGAGAGTGGGAAGAGGAAGAAGCCCATGGCCTTCAATAAGAAGCCCAAGGCTAGGGAGAACTTCTCTCTCATTTCTTCTAAGGGTAGGATGAGGATGGGGACCAAGACCCAAGGCAGGGAACCCGAGATGGTCAGAACAATGCCTATGTCCTCTATGTTGTATCCATAGGTATTCAATATGATGGGAAGGAATGAGCCCATTATGCTAGAGGTAAAGAATGTAGCTAGTATCGAGAGGGTTAGTCCTGCAGCAGTTTTCCTT
>QMVD01000042.1 GCA_003660925.1 Nanobdellota archaeon | reverse complement strand
TTACGGATGGGATAAGTGGAGTAGGAGAAGTCGAACTATGTTATGCTGAATTGGGAGGAGATACAACCTGTGTGCCTATGACGGAGAATGAGGTTTTCCAGGCAGAGATCCCAGCCCAATCCGAAAGCACGACCATTGTGTATAACATAACCGCTGTTGATAACGTGGGAAATGTCGTGATAAGTGAGGATTATTACGTAAGGGTTTACGATTTAGTCATCAACCTAGTCCCCGGATGGAACTTAATCTCCATACCCAGAGAAGTTTCCAACCCAGAGATAGGAGACTTATTCTCAGGAGGCGATCTCTTATACTACTATGACCCATCCCAGGGTTGGCTGTTCTGCAAGGTCGGAGATGCTTGCGAGTTCGATGAGCTCGAGCCCTTGAAGGGATATTGGGTGTACACAGACGATTATGAGCAAATAGGAGTGGATTACGAGAGAATCAGCGGAAATAAAACGCCACTTCCAAGTCTTGAGTTACAGCCTGGATGGAACTTGATAGGTCACACCGCAACAAGTCCCATGTATGCAGACGAGGCCTTAATATCCTTGACAGATGTGAGTTGCTTCCTTGACTCATGTATGTATTCTTACTCCTACGCGTATGTGATAGGTTATGTGGATGGTCTATTCATCAACATATATACGCCCGGTTACAGTGAGCCTCTTCTCATGTATCCAGGGATAGGTTATTGGATATATATGAAGGAGGCGGCGACGTTATTGGGGATAGAGGAAAACTAACTTCGTGATAGTTATGAGGGTTAGAACGAGTCTTTTCCTCACAACCATTCCATTTTTCCTTCTCCTAAGCCTCGCCCAGCTTCCTCCCTCAATGCCAATGATTGTCTCGGGAAACGTGACGGTGAGCGGGGAACCAGCCCCAGTAGGTACTGTGATAACAGCTAAAATTGGTGACAGAACGGTCTCGAACTTCACAGTTGTCCACGAAGGAGTTTACGTCCTAACTGTTCAAGGAACGGGAGAAGACATAGGTAAGCCGATAAGATTCTATGTGGATGGCCTCCAAGCCAGAGAGACCTTAGTTTTTGAGCCTGGAGAGGTGAGAGAGGGATTTGATCTCAAAGTTGACAGGACTACAAGTTGGGTCCTCATAGTTTTGTTTCTCACATTGATAACCGTGATGGTCATTATATACAGAAAATTTAGGTTCTTATCTAGAAACTTGAGAAAATTATCCCTACTAATATTCGGACTTCTAGTTCTTTCACCATCCTTCTCTCAACCTATCCTACCTCATTTCTTTTATGGGAACGTAAAAATCATTTCTGTAGGAGAAGAAGGAGAAGTTGAGGACGGGACTATAATATATGCTCTCATTGAGAATGAAGTTAAAGGGACAGCTGTTGTCAACCATAGTTTGGAGTGGGATTTTTACATGGTTGTAGATGGTGGGAAAAACGGCGATTTGATAAGGTTTAAAGTTGGTGATAAGTGGGCGGATCAAACCTACACATTCACATCGGGAGGTTACACCAACTTGAATCTGACAGTGACTTTGGAGGAAAAAGCCCAGGAGAGCCCTTATACGCCTTCCAAGGCAACAAGCGGGGGAACTTTTCCAACACACACTTCTTGTGAGGAGAACTGGACGTGTTCCGAGTGGTCTCCTTGTTACCCCAACGGCACGCAGTACAGAAGCTGTGTGGATTTAAATGAGTGTGGCACAACCAAAAATAAACCAGCAGAGACTCGAACATGTACATACTCTCCTCCACCTCCTTACTGTGGGGATTACGTGTGTCAGGAAAATGAAAGCTGTGAAACATGTGAGATAGACTGTGGCATTTGTGCAGAGTGCGGAAATGGAATCTGTGAGGCTGAGGAGAATTCCAGTAACTGTTGCATCGATTGTGGGTGTCCAAGAGGAAAAATCTGTGATGAAGCAGAAAACTTATGCATTGAGGAAAACAAGACAGTTGCAGAAGAAGGAACTTCTCTCCTATCGTCTCCAACTTTGACAGGTTACTTCCTCCTCACGAATCCTAGGACCTTAACTGGCCTCGCGCTTGTAGTAGGTTTAATCTTGACCTATCTTTATCTGAGGAGGCGTCTATAACCAATACCTTATCTTAAAGAGCTGTGAATTGCTAATACTCCTCGCACTTGAGCTGGAAGTAGCTCCTCGAGTGGTTACAGGATGGACACCTCTTTGGAGGTTCTCTCCCGTAATGCACGTAACCGCACTCCCTACATACCCACCAGACCTCTTTCTCCTTCTTGAAAATAGTCCCTCCTTCCACCTCCTTCAATAATTTCCTGAACCTCTCCTCATGATGTTCCTCCGCTTTGGCTATCGCTCTCAACCTTGCAGCGATTTTCGGAAAACCTTCCTTTTCAGCGATATTCGCGAACTCAGGATACATCTTAGTGTGCTCATAGTTCTCTCCAGCGATAGCGGCCTTTAGGTTCTCTGCAGTGTCACCGAGAACCAAAGGAGTCTTCGCTTCCACTTCTACTTCATTTAATTCTCCCTTCAACTCTTGGATGAACTTGAACAAGGTACTAGCATGTTCCCTCTCATTCTCCGCCGTCACTTCGAAGATCTCAGCGATTTGCTCGTACCCCTCCTTTTTAGCTATCTTTGCGTAAAAAGCGTAGCGGTTCCTTGCCTGACTCTCCCCTATGAATGCCTTCACGAGATTTTTCAAGGTCTCCTTCATGTCCCTTGATAGGGAATGCCTTTTATTAAACCTTGGGACGCAACTTTATAAGCTGAGAAGTAAGTTTTGAAGAATGATGGAGCCAAGGCCCATAGATTTGGAGGAGGTGAGAAAGGAGATCCTAAGGGAGCTGTCCCTGAGAAGGAGGTGGGCCACTTTCTTGGTGTGGTTCTCCGCCCTGATAGGCTTCCTCGTCTCCAGGATCTTCGTCATCCTCTTTCCCGAGACCCACCTGATCGTCTTCGGCTATCACATCCACCACTTCTATTACGGGCTGGTGCTTATCCTCCTCGCTGGGGCCATTTCAATAACTTACAGGGGATTGCTCTTAGTGAGGTTATCCTGCGTCCTCTATGGCTTGGGATTAGGCATCTTAATAGACGAGTTGGGCCTCTTGCTCACCTGGGGGAATTATTGGGCAGAGGTCACCTACACCATCTTCGCGGTCTTCACAATCCTATCCATAGCTTTGATGTTCCTCCCAGACTTCTTGGGAAAGAAATAATCAGGGGGAAATAAGCTTCCAGTGAAACCTGGATATTTCCTCGCTTATGAGCTCCCTGAATCTCCCTGCCTTCTCCCCCTCATAAGTCTTTATCTCTTCGGGCTTGACTATGTAACACCTGCCTTCGGTCGCCAGATAGATGGGAAACTTTTCCTTCTTGCTTATCTCCTGCAACTTCCTCAAATCCTCCTCGCTAGCCCCGTCCCCCCTCATGGAGACGCAGAACCCACCATCCCTCGCCACGCCGAAGTTGTATGGTTTTATCTTCCTCCCCTCAATGCTCAGCAACCTCTCCTTCAAGACGCTGAACACGAGTTCCCTCTTCCTGTTGTATTCCTCTATGATCTTAGAGTACCTTCGAGCCATTCCTCACCTCACCCTCCGGTGTCAGCAATACCTTTTCTTCGGTGGCCAACAACATCCCCTCGCTCTTGAAACCCCTTATGACTTTTGGCTTTAAGTTGACTACTACAATAATCTTTTTCCCAATCATTTCCTCTGCTTTGTACTTGTCGCCTATCCCAGCGATGATTTGTCTCTTACCCAATTCTCCAAGGTCCACTTCTAATTTCAACAACCTAGTGTCAGGGATGTGTTCTGCCTTTAAGACTTCACCCACCCTTAAATCCGCCTTCCTGAACTCATCTATGCTTATTTGAAAGTAATCCTCCAGCGGTGTCGGTTTGGTCACCACTTCCTTCAACCTCTCTATGTCTTTGAGCTGTGGGAATAAGGGAGGGAGTTTTTTAATGCTTTTTCCTCCTAACTCCCTCTTGACTTCCTCCCACTTGAGCTCGAAGCCAAAGGCATTAGCCACTTTCTCCATACTCTCTGGCAAGAAGGGCCAGAGGCATATGGCTAGCTTTTTCACGATGTTCGCGCACGTATAGATCACTTTCTTATCCTTGGTTTCCCACGGCTTCTTTTCCTGAAAGTACTTATTGCCTAAGTCTGAGATCTCCAAGCATAGTTTCAACGCTTTCCTTATGTGCACCTTCTCAATTTCTTCCCTTATCCTGTCCACCAATTCATCACATCTTTCGATGACCCCTTCGTCCAATTCCGTCTTTTCCAACCTACCTCCAAAGTTAGAGTGGGTGAAGCTCACCACCCTATTTATGAAGTTCCCCACGTTCCCGACCAACTCCTTGTTCACCTTCTCCTTGAACTCCTCCCACTTCCATTCGCTGTCCCTGGTTTCTGGTATCAAATGCGCCAAGTAAAACCTCCAGACATCGGGAGGGATGTCCGTCTTCGGCAACTTCTCGCAGAACACCCCCCACTTCTTGGACTTCGATATCTTCCTCCCTTCATAATTCAAGTACTGAAGCCCCACCACTTGATAGGGTAAGGAGTACTCACCATTCGCTATGAGCATCCCCCCCCACCAGACGGTGTGGAAGGGGATGTTGT
Organism: Nanobdellota archaeon; assembly: GCA_003660925.1. Lineage (GTDB taxonomy): Archaea > Nanobdellota > Nanobdellia > B33-G15 > B33-G15 > B33-G15. Next base: position 1,380 of record QMVD01000042.1, on the reverse strand, counting down.
CCTTCCCTATGAAGTGATATATCCTCGCCTCTCCCTTCCAAAAACCCTCTTTCCCTAACTCCTTCGCCCCGGTTATGTAACCTATCGGGGCGTCGAACCACACATAGAACACCTTATCCTCCCATCCCTTCAAAGGGACCTTAACTCCCCATTTTAAATCCCTCGTTATGCTCCTCGGCTTCAACCCCTCCTTTAACCAGCCCAAGGCAGCATTCTTCACCGGCAAACTCCAGTGTTCCTGAGATTCTATCCACTCCCTTATCTTTCCCTCTAATTTATCCAGCCTGAGGAAGAGGTGCTTGAACTTCTTGAAAACAGGAGAAGAACTGCATATAACACATTTCGGATCCACTAATTCATTTGGTGATAACAATTTGGTGCAATGCTCGCATTGGTCCCCTCTAGCTCCCTCATATCCACAATAGGGGCAAGTCCCTGTCACGTACCTGTCGGGCAACACCCTCTCGCACTTGGGACAGAAGGGCAGTTCCACTTCCCTTTCCTCGACGTAACCGTTCTCGTAAATCTTCAAGAAGAACTTTCGAGTGATCTCGTGGTGCAATGGTTTGCTCGTTCTCGTGAAGTTGTCATAACTCAGGTTGAACCAATCATAGACCTTTTTGTGAACTTGATAGAGCTTGTCACACAACTCTTTCGGGGTTATCCCTAACTTCTGCGCCTGGACCTCTGAAGGGGTACCGTGTTCATCCGTTCCTCCTATGAAGATGCACTCATTTCCGAATAGCCTCTGGAATCTCGCGAAGATGTCGGCCGGAAGGTGACAGCCTACAATGTGGCCTATGTGAGGCACGTTATTCACGTATGGTAATGCAGCGGTAACCAGGACCTTGAATTCAAATCACCTGTTTTTCCCCTCGTGGTAAAGGTTTAAAAAGTTTTAGATGGAGTCTGGCTGGGAGATTGAAAAATATATAAGTCGGGAGGGCGAACTTAAATAGGGTGAGTGGAGTGAAAATTGCAGTGTCCGCTACTGCCGGGAATATGGATGCTATGGTTGATGCGAGATTTGGTAGGTGTGCGTACTTTGTAATCGTGGAAGTAGAGGGAAATGAGATAAAGGGTTATGAGGCGGTAAAGAACCCATCTACCGTTGCAATGCGTGGTGCTGGAATTCAGGCTGCACAGATGATAGCTAACAAAGGCGCAGAGGTCGTGATTGCCGGTAATGTTGGTCCCCACGCCTTTGACGTGCTGTCGGGCGCTGGGCTGAAGATAGTGACCGGCGTTGGAGGAGTCACGGTAAGAGAAGCTGTTCAAAAATACTTAAATGGTGAACTGAGGGAGACAAGGACGCCAACCCCGCCTGGTTTTGGTAGAGGATGGGGAAGAGGAAGGGGCAGAGGCAAAAGATGGTGAGGA
>QMVD01000041.1 GCA_003660925.1 Nanobdellota archaeon | reverse complement strand
CTTGAGGAGGTCCTCTTTCTCCATCCTTAAACTCCTGAGGGCCCCCATGATGTGTTCCCGCTTCACCCCCAACCCCGATAAGGATTGTGCTAACTCTGCTATGATGTCTCCCTTCGTCAAGGTTACCCTCCTCATGACCGAATCCTTGTTCTTCTTCAGGATCCCAAAGAACCAGTGGTCGATTTCCTCTTCCAAGAACTTGATTTCCTCGGAGGGGTCATATCCTTGAGTAGGGTTCCCTTCCGCGTCCGTGGTCCCCGAGAGGTCCACCAAGTGAATTAACGCGTCTGCCTGCCTCAGGTCGTCCAGGAACTTGTTCCCCAACCCCCTTCCCTCGTGAGCACCAGGGACCAAACCCGCCACATCTAAAAGTTCAACGGGAGCAAAACGGTTCCCATCCAAACAAAAAGAATTTTGAGGGTCACACTTCACGCCGAAGTCCTTACAGGGGCAAGGAACCCTCTCATAACCTACTCCCCTATTTGGTTTTATGGTGGTGAAAGGGTGGGGGGCTATGGCCACATCCGCCAGGGTCAACGCCTTGAAGAACGTGCTCTTTCCCACGTTGGGCTTCCCGACGATCCCTACGAGCATGAGGATAAAGGAAAAGGGATTTTTAAGAAATTATGGTCTGTTAGATCGCTTGAGTTTACCGATTCGTCTGTATTCCTTCAACACTTCTCTCCACCCGTTCCAGAACTTCTCCATCTTTTCCTCAGTATGCTCCGCATCCATTATGTAATGGACACTCTCCCCGCGAGGACCCCTGAGGACCCTAAAATCAAGGTATGGCACTTTCTTAAGCAAGGCCTTATGAAATCTCTTTGCTTCTTTCGGGTCGTGATACACTATATCCACATAAGGTGTTGCTGCTGGGTCTGTGCTCGGGTGCCCACTACAGGAAGAGACAGTCTCGCAGAAGGGAAGTTCATTCAATGATACAATTATGTCCTTGATTCGCTCGTCCAATGTCTTTATGGTTTCCTCGTCCAACACCATTTTGCTTTATTAAGATTCTTTCATATTTTTTAGCTTTTTGAGGTCTTAGTCAAGAAATTTAAAAACAGGAGGGGTTAAAAGCTCATGCGCATAGCGGTCGTGGATGACAAGAGGTGTAATCCGAAGAAGTGCAACTTAGAGTGCATGAGGTTCTGCCCGAAGAACAGGGCTGGAGTGGAAACCGTGAAAGTGGAACAGAAAGCGAGGATAGATGAGGATACCTGCATAGGATGTGGGATCTGCGTTCATAAATGTCCCTTCAAAGCCATAACAGTGGTGAACCTCCCAGAGGAGTTGGGAAACCCCATCCACAAGTATGGTGAGAACGGGTTCCGCGTGTTCAAGCTCCCCCTCATGAAGAGAGGAATGAGCATAGGCATCCTCGGGAGGAACGGGATGGGAAAGTCCACCATCCTCTCCATACTCTCCGGAGAGTTGAGGCCGAACCTTGGGAAGAAGGAGGCAAGTGAAAGGGAGATCATTAAGCATTTCGCTGGGACGGAGAACCAGGCCTTCTTCGAGGAGTTGTACGAGGGAAGGATAAGGACTGCCAAAAAGCCGCAACACGTGGATAAGTTACCGAAGCTCTACGATGAGGTCGCGGGAAAGTTGCTGGAGAAGGTGGATGAGAGGGGGATCATGGACGAGTTGGTGAGGGAGTTAGGGTTGAAGATCAACAGGAAGTTAAGCGAACTATCGGGTGGGGAATTACAGAAAGTAGCCATCGCTGCCACCCTAGGAAAGGAAGCGGATTTATACTTATTCGACGAGCCCTCTAGCTACTTAGACGTGAAGCAGAGGTTGGAGGTCGGGAGGGTGATAAGGAAGTACACCCAAGGCAAGTTGTTGGTGATAGTAGAACATGACCTCATCTTACTGGACTACCTCACAGATCTCGTGCACGTGATCTACGGAAAGCCCGGGGCTTATGGAATAGTATCCCTTCCCCTCTCGACGAGGGAGGGCATAAATGCTTTCATCTTAGGAGAACTGAAGAGGGAGAACGTGAGGTTCAGGGATTACCCCCTGGAGTTCCTCAAGTCGAGGAGGGACAGGATATCCAAAGGGGAAGGGCTCTTCAGGTGGGGAGAGTTAAAGAAGAGGTTGGGAGATTTCGAGCTTCGGGTGAGGGAAGGGGAGATAAAAATAGGGGAGTTGATAGGGTGTGCTGGGCCGAATGGGATAGGGAAGACCACCTTCGCGAAGTTGTTGGCAGGTGTCCTCAAACCGGATGAGGGAGAGTTAGAACTGGATCTGAAGGTGGCATATAAACCCCAATATTTAGAGGTTGATGAAAGGAAGGTGAAGGAGGTGGTGAGAAACAAAAAATTGTTGTCCGAGCTCGACATAGGGTTCCTCTTAGATTCCAAGCTAACTGAGCTCTCGGGAGGAGAGTTACAGAGGGTGGCCATAGCGGCGACCTTGGAGAAGGAGGCGGACCTTTACCTGTTCGACGAGCCGAGCGCTCACCTGGACGTTGAGGAGAGGATAAAGGTGGCGAAGTCCATAAAGAAAAGGATGGAGGAAAAGGGAAGGGCTGCCATCATCATAGATCATGACATCATGTTCCTGGATTACTTGAGCGACAGGCTCCTTCTCTTCCTGGGAAAGCCAGGTAGAAGGGGGGAAACGAAGGGTCCTATGGACGTGAGGGAAGGGATGAACGAGTTCTTGAAAGGTCTGGACATAACCTTCAGGAGGGACGAAGAGACGGGGAGGCCGAGGGTGAACAAGCCTGGCTCGGTCAAGGATAGAGAGCAGAAGAAAGCCGGGAAGTACTACATCTAGACGCCACACAACAATCGCAAGGTGTCCCTCAGCCCGGGCCCGAGTCCAAGGGCGAATACCACCAACTTGAGGAACCTCGTCTGTTCGTCTTCCCCTTTCAAGAGGTACAAGATGGTCCCGACCACCGCGAGCTTCAAGGGGAACATGATCTCGGGAAAGGTAAAGGAGATGATGAATCTCGGGAAGACGTGTTGCTCGAAATAGTTAAAATACCTCAGGGCGACCGAAGTGGCGCTCGCATCGAAAAAATGGATCAAGAGCACGGAGAGGTCCAAGCCTTTGACCTTGAGCTTGGAGGAGAGGAAGAGGAGGGGAAGGGATGAGAGTAAAAAGTAAGAGATCACTAAGAAGAGGCTGTTGAAATTGACGGGCCTCAGGGGCAGTAGTTGAATGACGCAGCCCACGGTCCCGATGACGAGCGCGTATTTCCAGTAATTTTCCTTGAGGAGGTAGTACAACGAGAAGACGAGAAAGATGGACGGGAGGAGGATGAGGAACTCTATCCCTGGGGTGACGGTCCAGAAACTCCTCTCATAAATTCCGGCATCGGTCAGGACCCTGGAGAAGGAGGTCAGGGCTATGAAGGGCGAGAAGGCGACCACTGCTTTTAGGTCCCAAGAGAGTCCCAGCTTCCTCGAGACCTTGAATATCAAGTAAAGGAAGAATAATAAGAGGAAGGCGTAGGCCGTCGTGTTCACTAAGTTATATCCGGAGCCCGTCTCTATGGGCTCAATGAAATAATGGTAAACGAAGTCACCGCTGGCCATACATTGCCCTTTCCAAGTAAGTGACCCTATCTTCCAATGCCTTGAGCCTCTTCTCTAGGTCCTCTAGACGCTTAGAGACGTCTCCTGGTATCTGTGGTGTCGGTGCCTTTGGTGGAGTCGGAGGGGGGAATATGGGCTCGGGTGGAGGGAGCCTAGGAGGCTCTGGAGTTGGTGGTGTGGCTGGAGGTGCTGGGGTTGGTGGAGTTGGAGGAGTGGGCGCTGTAGGGGTCGGTGGGGTCGGGGCGGTTGGTGTCGGAGGCGCAGGTGTCCCTGGTGCTGGGGGCAAGCCTAGGTCCCCAACATCCGCCGGACCAAATTCAGGGAGCTCCTCTTCCTTGCGCTTGAAGATCTTGTCGAAAATCCCCATTCAAATCACCTAATTTCTCTTAGGATTCCCTTTTTAAATTTCTTTTGAAAAACGTTTTAAACGAGCAAGGGGTATTTTTAATCGATGCCCGAGAAGGAGAAGGTGAAGACTGTCTACATAGGAGGATTGAAGTTCGAGGATGGAAGGGCAAATCTCGGGAAGAAGTGGGAGTTGATATATGACTCCGGGGCTGCTCTGGAGCCCTTCTACTACTTCATCCTTGACTTCGCTAAGGATCAGAGGGAAATGAAAGTCATCAAGATATACGATTGGTATTCCTTCAGCTACAGGAGCCCGGAATGGGCTTCTCAGCAGACCAAGCTCCACTACTCCATCACAGACGCCACTTCCCTCCTCCAACAGATAGGGGCTGTGATAAAAAGCCTCGTGGGGATGAAAAAGGACTATCAAAGGGTTAAAGAGGCGTTGGAATATTACGAGAAGGACAAAAGGGTCCCACCTGACCTCGTTTTGAAAGGTATATGGGCGGATTACGTGGACGTGAAGAGCGGTCCCGCTTCCCTGGTTCAGACCGCCAAGAACCTCCAGTTCTACTCCGTAAGGGATTGGTTCTTCAGGCTGAATTCTGAGGAGGAGATAGATAAGGCCCCTATAAACGACAGGATAAAGAATTACTTGAAGAGGAAGTTGAGGGAGTACCTCGCCTGGAAGAAGGAGTGGAAGAAATCCTTGGAGGAGATGAAGGAAATCCTAGAGGAGAGGATAAAGGCGACCAAAGGGACCGTGGAGTTGTATAAAAAGTGGGTAGCTCCCATCATAAGAGATGTTGAGGCTCTAGCTCAAAAGCAGGAGCTCTTCGACCCGAATTTGATCAAGATAGGGAGCAGCGTTTATTCCCAAGTGAAGGTACTCGCTTACAGGGACGATAAGAAGTACGGGGATTTCATCCCAGGCGTGGAGATAACCTTCACCCTGAGAGGGACATCACCACGGGCCATGACCAAGACCTATGTCGACTTCGTCCCTGTCCTCTACATCAGGAAGGAGTTGGAAAAGAAGATGGAGGAATGGAAGAAGGACCCCATAGAAAAATGGGTTCAGAACCTCATGCTTCAGTACGAGTTCGGGAAAAAAGAGGAGAAGAAGGAGGAAAAGGAGGAACCCAAGACATTCGTAGGAGAGATAATCAAGAGCATAAAGGAGAACTACTTCAAGGGGGAGAAGAAGGCGAGGAAGCCTCTCTTCGCCGGGTTCTACGCGGAGAAAGAGATAGAGGCAGCTAAGAAGAAGGCGTTGGAAGATGCGTGGAGCATATATGATGTGACAAAAAAGGCCTTCCGCATGCTCTCATGGCCGGTGGAAAGGGAATTTTGAAGGAAATCTTGAAGGAACTCGAGAAGTTCGAGGATAAATGGGAAAGGGAAGCTTTCTTGGAGATGATGATCCTCCAACACCCAGAGTTGGCAGAGGAGCTGGGAAAGCTAAGGGAGGAACCCGAAAAGAGGCCTGTGGAGCCCATCCCTGTCCCAGAAGAGAGGCCCTTAGAAGCGTTACCCATGCTCATCGAGAGGCCGGAGGAGACGAGAGAGGGATTGGAGACCAGGGTGTCTGAGGGTGAGGAGAGGGTAGAAGTGGAGGGGATGAGGATTTTGGATTACGGGGAGGCCCCGCCCATCGATGAGGAATACATGAGGAAGCCGGAAGTGAGGATGGAATGGAAACCATCGGAGGAGACGTGGAGGGAGCCAGAGATCAGGGAGGAGATAAGAATGGAAAGGGAGGAGTTCGGGGAGAGGTGGAGAGGATTCTGGGAGGAAAAGCTAATAAGCGATGAGGATGTGATTAAAAAGATAAGGGAGTACGAAAGGAGGCCACCGCATGAAAGATGAGAGGATAGGGTTCGGCTCGTACAGGTTAGGGGTAGCGGCAGACCTGCGAACGCCGACGCCCATAGGATTGGAACAAGCCATAAGTTGGGGCGCCCCTGTGGTGGAGCTCCAAGGGGAGATGGGAAGGGTTGGGAAGACCGGAGTGGAGGCCATAAAGCACCTAGCGAAGGCCAACAAAGTAGAGCTCACTTGGCACGTCCCTCCCATAGAGGACTACGAGCTCGCCTATCCCAGCGATAGGTTGAACAGGAGAGCCTTGAGGGGGATAGAGGTCGGATTGAAACACGCCAAGGAGACAGGGATCAAGCTCATAACCATCCATCCCACCCAAATCCTACCAAGATTGGACGGCATGCTGTACGTTTACGATCGCTCCACGGACTCCATTACCCAAGTCCCCGTTCCGGAAGAATGGAAGCCGGATGATTACCTGAAGATATTGAACGAGGAGAGGGCGAACCAGATAAGGGAGCAAATAGCTTGG
>QMVD01000040.1 GCA_003660925.1 Nanobdellota archaeon | reverse complement strand
GTATTACCACAGGAAAGACATAAGGGAAGAAATGTTGAGATTAGCGGAGCACAGGGAAGTTGTTCCAAGGTATAAGGATGGGGGGTTTGGGAAGAGACCTCAGACCCTGAAGTATGAGAAGGAGTTGGAGAAGTGGGTGAGAGAAGGAGCAGTGAGCTTTCACATGAGCGAGGAGAGGTGGATAAACCCCATGATGCTCACCCCAGGGATGAGGAAGGAGGAGATGGACAAGCTAAGGACTGGGTGGGATCTGGTCTTGGATGTGGACACAAATTTTTTAGAATTCGGGAAGATATGCGCGAGACTTCTCATAAAAGCCCTTAAGTTCCATGAGGTGAAGCATTACTTCGTGAAGTTCTCAGGGAGAACGGGGTGGCACATCATAGTACCCTACGAGACCTTTCCGAAAGAGGTTAATGGAATACCCACAAGCAGGCTCTTCCCTGAGGCAGCCATCAAGATATCCCAGTACTTGATGGACATGATAAGGAATAAGCTCTCGGACGAATTGCTGGACTCCTTTGGCTTCGAGGAACTCATGAGGAGGAGTGGGAAGAAGTACGAGGATTTGGTTAAGGAGGAAGAATTTGACCCATACTCCCTCATCTCAATAGACAGCGTGGCTATCTCGAGCAGGCACCTCTTCAGGATGCCTTATTCTCTGAACGAGAAGTCTTGGCTCGTGAGCATCCCCGTAAAGAACGTGATGAAGTTTGAGTTGGAACAAGCGAGGCCCGAGAATGTGGTGGTCGAGGAAGGTTTCATGGAGGGAGGGAGGCCTGGGGAGGCGAAGCAACTCTTCATCCAAGCATACGAGTATGAGGTCATGAAGGAGAGAGAGGTGAGCTTGGCGAGATCGATCCCTAAAAGAGCCATCCCTAAACAATTTTTTCCCCCGTGTATAAAGAACATCCTGAAGGGGTTGGAGGACGGGAGGAAGAGGAGTGTCTTCATCTTGATAAACTTCCTGAGGTCCTTGGGCTGGGACTTCGATTCCATAGAGAAGGAGCTCTACGAGTGGAACAAGAGGAACAAGGAACCCTTGAGGGAGAACTACATAGCTTCCCAGTTAAAGTGGCACAAGAAGAACCCCATTTACCTCCCTCCGAACTGCGACAACAGGAATTATTACTTGGACATAGGTGTGTGTCAACCAGATCCTCTCTGTAAGGGCATAAAAAACCCTGTAACGTACAGTTTTAAAAGCAGGAGAAGGTATAGAAAATCGAGATGATCACGTATTCGGAACTGAGGAAATTTCAGAGGTTGGAGAGGGAGAGCCACGCCCTTCAGGACCTTGGAGGGGACTTCCTGGAGAAGGTGAAGGAATTCATAAGGGAGAAAAAGTCCATGATAAAAGAAGGAGAAGACCCCTTCGTGAAGGAGATGAACGAGAGGATCAGGGAAGAGCTGAGGAACGCCTTGAAGGTGATAGATGACATCATGCTCACCAGGGAGAGGAAGGTGGTGACTCACGCCCTGTTGTCTTCCAAGAAGGACAGAGCGACGTACAACCTTTCCAATATGCTGGAGCACGAGAAGAAGCTCTTCTTCAGCGTGTTAGAGGCGGTGAAGCGCGCCAGGCAGGAATTCAAAGAATCTATATCCTCATCCCAGGAGAAGCGGGAAAAAGTTAAAAAAGAGATTCCCCATGGGAAGAAAATGGTGCGGATACTTGAGGACATCCCCTCCTTCACGTGGAGGGACAGGACCTATGGTCCCTTCAAGCGCGAAGATGTCGCCAACCTCGAAGAGGAGTTGGCAGAGCTGCTCATAAGCAGGGGGAAAGCGGAGGCATTGGAATGAAGCTGCCGAAAAAGAGGAGGAAGTACTGCCCGTTTTGTAAGAAGTACACCGAACACAAGGTGATCATAATAAAGAGCTCTAAGAAGAGGGGGGCATTGTCTTTGGGGCAGAGGAGGTTTAAAGAGAAGCTGAAGGGATATGGAGGATATCCGAGGCCGAAGCCCGAGAAGGGGGCAAAATATGGCGTGAAAACCACCAAGAAAACGGACATAAGGTATGAATGCACCGAGTGCAAGAAACAGCACCCAGCTAAAGAGGGGAAAAGGGCGAAGAAGGTGGAGCTCGTATGAAAGAGATAGTCGTATCCCCAAAGTCGAAGTTCCTCAAGGTCAGGTGCCCGAAGTGCAAGCATGAGCAGGTGATATTTGGGAATTGTTCCACTGTGGTCAGGTGCCAGAAGTGTTCTAATGTGATAGCTGAGCCAACAGGCGGAAAGGCAAAGGTTAAAGCTCGCATCCTGGAGATCTTGGAATGATAAAGAAGAAAGGTCTCCCGAGAAAAGGAGAGATAGTCATATGTACCGTGAAGCACGTGGGTCCTCACTCCGCCTTCGTGACTTTAGATGAATACGAGAACGTGGAGGCCATGTTGCACATCTCAGAAGTGGCGAGCGGGAGGATAAAGAACATAAGGGACTACATCACTCCCGGGAAACAAGTAGTTTGTCTGGTACTGAGAGTAGACGAGAGGAAGGGATACGTGGATGTGTCCCTTAAAAGGGTGACGGACAGCGAGAAGAGGAGGAAATTCTTGGAGTGGAGGTTCTCCAAGCGAATGGGTAATCTGCTCCGATTCCTATCAAAGAAACTGGGAGAAAGCTCGGAGGAAGTGGAGAGGAAGATCCTTGAGAGATACAACAGCTTAGGGGATTTCTTCAGGAACGTTCAGAGAAAAGGTCCTCAATTGGTAGACTCTCTCGAGATAAGCGAGAAGTGGAAGAAGGCCTTGAAGGAAGAATTTTCCGAAGCCCTCAAGAGGAAGAAGTCCGTGATAAAAGCCATCTTGGAACTTAAGAGCTATGCCCCCGATGGTGTCGAGAAGATAAGGAAAATCTTCAAGGAGCTCGGTGGGGATGGTGTGGAGATAACCTACTTAGGTGCTCCCAGATACCAACTTAAGATCATTGCTGAGAACTACAAGATGGCAGAGTCCATGCTTTCGGAGATCATGAACAAGTTGGAGCGTCTCTCCAAGACCGAAAGGGTGGAGTTCAGGTTGGAGAGATGAGGATAAGATACTGTCCATCCTGTAAGAGGTACACGTTGAAGGAGAATTGTCCCTCTTGCGGGGGGAAAACGATCCTTCGCGTGCCACCCAAGTTCTCCCCAGAGGACAAGTACGCCAAGTACAGGAGGGAAGTGAGGAGGAAACTCTTGAAGGAGGTTGGATTGTTGTGAAGCTCAAGAACCCCGTCCTGGTCGAGGGCCTTCCGGGCATCGGTAATGTGGCGAAGATATGCGTGGATTTCTTGAAGGAGGAGATGAGGGCGAAGCACCTTTTTACCATTTATTCGGACGAACTTCCCCACTCCGTCTTCGTGACAGAGGACTCTCTGTTGGAGCTCCCCCACGTGGAGTTCAGCTATTTCAAGGCGAAGAAAAGGCACGTGGTCCTCCTTTCCGGGACTTCCCAAGCCACTTCTGAGAGGGGATCATACGCGTTAATGAAGGAGATCCTGAAGCGCGCCAAGCGCATTGGAGTGAAGGAGATAATCACTTTAGGGGGCATAGGGCATGCCAAGCCGCCGAGCAAGCCGAAGGTGCACCTCGTGGCAACTCACAAAGAGATGTTAAAAAGAGCTCAAAAGCTAGATGTTCTAGTGGATGGTTCTTCTTCCGTTGGCATCATCATAGGCGCAGCCGGTCTGTTGCTGGGTTTGGGGAAACGTATGGGCTTTAAGGGATTCAGTCTCTTAGTCGACACTTTTTCCCACCCCAGCTACCTTGGCTTCAGCGAGGCTCAGATGCTCTTGAAGGTCCTGAAACAATATCTGGATTTTGAAGTGGACGAGCGAAAGCTCAAACCCTTCCAGAAACAGTTCTTCGTGGAAAGGAGAAAACCTGTTAAAAAGGAGAGATTAACTTACATAGGATGATATACCTAGCAGATCTCCATATTCACTCGAAGTACTCCAGGGCTACCTCCCGCCTCATGGACCTGAAGCACCTGACAACCTATGCGAGAATGAAGGGACTCCACCTCTTGGGAACAGGGGACTTCACCCACCCGAAGTGGCTGAAAGAGCTCTCTCAAATGGGAGAACAAGAAGGCATATACATCTATGATGATATGAACTTCTTGATAACTGGCGAGATATCCACCGTTTACGAGCAAGGGGGAAGGGTGAGGAAAATACACCACCTCGTCCTCCTACCTTCCCTGGAATCAGCAGAACTCGTGAATGATGCTATTTCCAAATACGCGAACTTGGAAGCGGATGGGAGGCCTACCCTCCCCATTTCAAGTCCTGAACTTGTGGAAATCATCATGTCATTGGAACCCAAGGCTTTGATCATACCCGCACACGCATGGACTCCTTGGTTCGGCGTCTTTGGTTCCAAGTCTGGCTTCGATTCCCTGCGAGAGTGTTATCAAGATCAGATGAAACACATACATGGGTTGGAGACGGGACTGAGTAGCGATCCCGCCATGAACTGGAGGTTGTCAGAATTGGATGGGCTCACTTTGATGTCAAATTCCGATTCTCATTCCCCTTATCCTTGGAGGATAGGGAGGGAGGCAAATGCCTTCGATCTGAAAGAGTTGAACTACAAAGAGGTTTACGAAGCGATAAGACACAATCAGCTAGCTTTCACCATAGAGGTTGACCCCTCTTATGGGAAGTACCACTGGGATGGGCACAGAAGCTGTGGGGTGAGACTGGAACCCAAAGAGGCCATGAAGTTGGGAAACATCTGCCCTGTCTGTAAGAAACCCTTGACTCTTGGTGTCCTCCACAGAGTGGAGGAATTGGCGGACAGGCCAGAAGGCTTCGTCCCAGAAGGGGCGAGGCCCTTCAAGAGCCTCCTCCCCCTTCATGAGATCATCTCAAAGGTCCACCATCACGACATCTCCTCCCAAAGCGTTTGGAACGTCTACAACAAGTTCGTGAACAGGTTCGGAAGCGAATATGAAGTCTTGCTGAACGCAAGCCCTGAGGAGTTGAGGAAAGTTGATAAGAAGGTGGCTGATGTCATTCAGAGAATGAGAGAAGGAAGGCTAAAGGTGAAGCCGGGATATGATGGGGTCTACGGGGAGTTGATAGTGGAGAAGAGGCTTGTGGATTTCATGTGACGGGCTTCACCACCACCGTGAGGGGGTCCGAGGCCACCTTATAACCATAACCAACTTCCACGTATATCCTCTCGACCAAGGGGGCATCTACCTGCGTCACTTCCACAGGTATGAACAAAGTTGCCTTCCTTCCTCCTGTTAACCTGGGTATCTCTTCTTCTTTCAAGTTTATTATCTTCCAACCCCCCTTCTCTGACACCTCGTATTCACCCACGTCCCACCAAATCGGGACCTTGACCATCAAGAATTCCACCCTGTTGGCCCTCGCGGAGTTCTCCACCCAATTCTCATCCAAGTAACTTATCGTCCCGCCACCCACGTTTTCTATATCTATCCTCAAGGAGAACTGGGTGGTCTCTTTGTAGGTCCTCACGGGCTTCATGCTTTGTTCTACGCTTATCCTCAGGGGGCCGGAACTCGTCCCATTCTTCACCTCGGGCATCTCCACGTAATCTGCTGGGACTATGGCAATGTCCGCCCAAGCGGTTGAGTTATACATGTAGTACACGAGGGCTTGTAGGTTGAAGGGGACGTCCGTGGTGAATCCTTCTAGCCTCGGGGCCTTCAAGTCCCAAGAGAAGACGTCGCTCCCTCCCTTCTCGAGCTCATCGAGCTGGTTCTTTATAGGGGTCGCCTCCATGCTTCCCAAACCCGTTAGGATGGCCCTCACATCCCTCGCCTCCGAGTCCCCTACGTTGCTCAGGAAGAGGTCGAGGTTCGTCCTTTCCTCGGGCATGAGCTCGCTTATCCCGACGGATACCCCTGTTATGATCAACCCATCCTCTGTTACGTTCACCTGGGGTTTCTCTTCCTGGACACACCCGAGTACGAGGAAGATCAGGAGGATGGGAACATATCTCGCCTTCATTTTATAGGGATCACCCCCAACTTCGCGCTTTCCTCTATTTGATAGTCATAGCTCACCCTCACGTAGAAGGGTATCGTCTGGTAATTGGGGGAGAGCTCCTTCAAGTTGAATGGGATGTTCACAGTGTAACCCTCTTCCGACATCAAGTTGATGGGGTCTAAGTCCATGTAGAGGAGTTTCCCCATGGGTTTCCCGTATTCCTCTTGGAACCAGTTCTTCACCACATCCCCTGCCTCTTCCATGGGACTCTCTCCTAACAACTCCACCACTTTGTCATCATATTCTAAGGTTATCCTCACCTTGGTCCCTGGCTTTGGGATCCCCTTCCCTTGATTTATCACCTTGAAGCTCAACACGAAATTCTGACCGGTGGAGCCTTGGACATAAGTTATGGGCTCCATAGTGTTCGAGAATACCCTGATGGCTCCAGCACTCGCCGTCTTGGTGGCGGTGAGGGGAAGACCACTCGCCTTTCGGGAGGAATACTCTTGGAAGGTCATAGCAGCGATCCCCATGTATATGGAAGTGTGATAGTGATACTCCACAGTAGCGTAGATCTCGTGTTCGTAGTACATGTTACCTATTTCTTCTTTCGTCGGGCTCTTCAACACCCAGAAGAACTCCACTTCCTCATCCGGATTCAAGACCTTCAACCCGTGACTCCTGTAAGGCAAACCACTATCGTCGTAGAAGGAATAACAAAGATCTCCTGTTCTTTCTAAGGTGGGCTCATATACCTCACCACACTCCACTATCATGAATGGTTCCACGTTGTC
>QMVD01000039.1 GCA_003660925.1 Nanobdellota archaeon | reverse complement strand
CAGGATTCGAACCTGCGATCTTCCGGTTAACAGCCGGACGCTCTACCACTGAGCTACCGGGGCCTACTCTCAAGACTTGTTGACCATTTAAAAAGTTTAAAGCGAGCGAAAGTTATTTAAACTTCACTACAAAGTAGTGAATATGTCGTTAGAGGAAAAGTTAAGGGAAGAAGGTTTTGAGAGCTTGTATAATATAGATTTCCTGCTGACAGGGAGCTCTCCCTTGAAGAGGAGTTTTCCCTTCTTCAAGCAAGTGATGAAGATGGGTGATTACATAGGTCTGAAGATCTTGCATGAACAATTAAATGTGGAGGTGACCGCTGACAACTACGAGAAGATCTTCCAGATGCAAGCGTACTTGTCCACTCTGGGAAGATTGGTAGATTACTTGAGGGAAAAGGAGGACTTGCCCATTTCTAGGAGGAGGTTGGGCAACTTGCTGAGGAAGTGCACTTGGAAGCTCAAGTCGATACAGGGAGGGGTGGACAGGGAAGTGAAAGAAGGGATCATTTCCTTCCTGAAAGAAGCCTTTAACGAGGTAGAGCCTCTTTACGACTACTTGTTGAGGAAGTTCCCGGAGGAAAGGAGATATGGAAAGAGCATGAAGGAGTTGCTCGTGAAGAGGATCTCCATGGCAGTGGATTACTTCAGGAAGCACCCGGGAGAGATGGATGAATTCGCCTCTGAGTTTTTGGAAAGCGGGAGGCTCCCTTCTTACATAACGAAGGAGTTTAAGGCAGAAAATCCTTCTGCTCGAGCTTAGTTGGCAAGTAAGTCTCGCTTACGAACCTTATACTCTTGTTGCTCAAGACCTGCTGCTCGAACTTTATCCCTTCTTTCAACATGTGATTTATCTCCTCCTGCCACTCCTTGGTCTTGAACCACTCGTACTTTAACAACTCCTGGGCCCTTTTTATGTCCTGTTGGGTGAGCTTTATCCCCAAGCTCTTCGGGATGTCAAACTTGTGCATGTCTTGGGTGGTTAAACCCACGAACTTGGCATCAGGGACCCCCAACTTTTGAGACAAGAAGGCCAGGTTTATAGAGCCTTGTTTGACCACGCTGTATATGTAATATCCCCAAGGGTCAGCGTCCGTGAACACTATCACCGGAAGACCCAACTCATATCTCATCCTGTGTAATAACCTCCTTATCCCCCTACTAGGTTGGCCCTTTCCTGTCACGATTAGACAGTCCATCTTCTTCCAGAACTTGTCCTCGTTCAGTCTCTCCCAGACAGCAGCCTTCTCCACGAACAAGACGAACTTGGCGGTGTGCTCCTTGAATTGGATGACATCTTGTTCCACTTTGGAAGGGATGCTCCACCCTCCTGTCCCTTGTCTCCTCAAATCTATCTCATCCCCTCCATCGACGATCACCATATCCCCTACCATTGCCCCTTTCTTGTCCGCCTTGAGGTTCATCTCCTCCCTCAAGAGGTCCAAGGTCACCTCCAAGTCCTCCACTATGGGGTCTGACTCGTTCTGTTCGTTGAAGACGTTGTCCTTTGTCCCTGGGATGGGTATCTTCAAGGAATAAAAGAGGTCCCTCATGTCCACCGTGACCTTCTCGTCCAACAACTTTTTCACGAAACTGGCAACCATTAAGGTCTGCATGAACTTCTTGGCGTGGGAGACGTTTAGGAAGTACCTCTTCATCTTTTCCCCACCCATCATAATCAATCCCTTCTCGGGGTCGAACCTCACGTTCCTCAGGGACCTTATGGGGATCTCTATGTAAGGGTTTTCCCCATTCTCGAACTGCTCGAACACTTCCTCAGCTAGCTTCCTTAACCTCTCTTTCGCCTTCATACACATCCCCATACCTTTCCTTCAACACTTTTTTAATTACCTTCCCCACCTCCTCTTTCCTCAGGTCCAACAAATTGCTCAAAGCGTCCACGAGGAAGTCGGAGTATTTGAGGAAGATGAACATCTTCCTCTTCTTCCTCTCCATCACGTACTTCTTGGTCAGGTATTTCTTAAGCTCCCTAGCGCACTCCTGGAGCGCGAGCTTTATCTCTCTTATAATGACGGGATAGTTAGCGATGGCGGTCTTCCCCTCACTCGTGTAAGGGACCCAAGCGGAGAGGAAGTGAACGATGATCACTATGGGTCCGGAGGGCATCCCCTGTCCTCCCGGTTGATTCAATCCATACCTCCTCCAGTCCATGGACTTGACAGCGTTAGTTATGGCACACGCGCTCGCGTCCCACATGAGGGGGATCTTGTTGGCGAACCTCAGCAACCTCGCCTCCCCTTCCTTTATATTCCCCCCGTAAGCTATCCCCACTTCCACCTGGAACGGGATTCCCCTGTAGACGTTCGGCTCTCTCTTCGTGGTCACCACGAACTCAGGGTTCAACTCGGCGTAAACGCTCTTCTTCAGGGCCTCTGCCCCTATGGGCGATAAACAATCCGTCGGGGGCCTCGACAAGTTGGCCTCGTGCATGGCTTTGATCAAGACGTTCGCCTGTTCCCTGGTCAGGCTCCTTGGGTCCATGTTAGGCTTTAGCTTCGCCTTTTCCAGTATGTGCTTCGCGGAATTCGCCCCGACCCTGGAGAATTCCGATGTCAGGAAGCTCAACAAAGTCCTGGACTTCGTTGTCCTCAACATCCTCATTAAGATACCCATCTCGATCCCATGAGGATGGGGTTTTATCTCCTTTGGCTCCTTTGGGAACTTGGTGGAGGTCCTCTTGAACACGTGCTTCTTCCCATCAGGGGTTATGAGGGTTATCTGAGCGTGAGGATTGACTATAGAGGTCCTCTTCAGGAACTTGGCCACGTTTATGGAGTAAGTGCCTTCCAACTCTATCTCTACCCTGGTCCCATGTTTCTGCTTGAAATGTTCGTCCACCCCCTCGAAGACTATCTCTGGCTTATTAGTTAAGGTATCTATTTGGACCTCTATGCAAATGGCTGGCTCCTTCTCATTGGTCCTGGAAGTTATCCTGGCGGGCTTTCCAGTGGTCAACTGGCCGTACAAGACGGCTGCTGAAATTCCTATCCCTTGTTGCCCCCTCGCCTGTTTCAACCTGTGGAACTTGGAGCCGTATAACAAGGAACCGAAGATGGGAGGGATCTGTTCTTTGACTATTCCAGGACCGTTGTCCTCCACCCAAATCCTGTACCTCGAGACGTGCGTCCTCAGGCTAAATCTTTTAGTGACTGTCTTTTCCCCCTCCTTCACGGAACTCAGGAAGACGGAGTAAAAAGGGATCTCCTTAGCAGGTTCCCTCTTTACGTAAATCCTGTACCCATCCGCTTCGAACTCGTATTGTAAGGCCCTCCTGCTCGAGTTGAGAATCTGTTCCTTACTCTTTGATACCAACTTCATGCCCACGACGTCCACTATCTTCCCGTATTTCAGATAGACCTCCCCAACCATCCTCTCTTCCGGGCCAGGATTCTCGACTATCTCCCATCGGTCGCTCGCCTTCATCACCCTCACTTCTATGTTCGGGAGGATTTCCCTCAACATCTCCTTGAGCTTAGAGATGTCCTTTCCCTTCTTCTTCAATCTTTCCATCTTCTTCATGATCTCAGAAGCCATCTCCTCACAAGCGTCTAGAGAGTTGTCTACCGCCTCTTTTATCGCGCTCAACAAGGCCTTGGGCTTGGAGTCAAATCCTAATAAATGCCTGTTCTTCTCGAAGAACTCCGCCACAGATATCTTCTTCTGGCGCTTTGCCAATTCTTCTGCTATGGTCATCTTCCTCACCAATACGTCCCTCCCTTTATTTTTTTCTTCCTCCTCTTCTTCTCCAAGAAGCGGAAGACCGTGGCGTGCATGGCCCCTCCCAATAACCTTTCTACAGCTTCTCTGGCGATCATCGCATCATCATACCTTCCTATGATGGAGACAGTCTTCCCGCTCACGCATATGTTAGTATCCGTCAACTCCTCTATCTTCTCTTTTGCCTTCCCATTCCTTCCTATCACCCTCCCCCTCAATCTCTTCAGGGCGTTCTTGCTCTTACCATAATCCTCTATGTCCACGACCTCCAAGTTGTACCCCTCTTCCTTCAACAGGAGGGCGGTCTCCACGTCGAACCCCCTTCCAATGGCTTTTATCACATTCCTCGCGTTCCAGAGGTTTATCCCTTCTCCCTCTAAAGTTATCTCCCCTTCCGGACCCACCTCTATCTTCACCCCTAGTTCCCTTTCCAACCTCTCCTTTTCCTTCCTCACCAGCCCCACCCTTTGCTTTGGGATGCGAAGGAAATCCGCGTACATCTCAAACACCTAAGGAGGAGAACCACCTCTCCATATTGTTCCTATCCCTCTCCAACAACTCCTCGAAGAGGGGATGGTCCCTGAAGACGGATTGGGACCAGTCTATCAAGATGGGCTTTTCGTTCCAGTTCAAAATATTGAACTCGCTCAGGTCCCCATGCACGAACCCTTCTTTTTCCATCTTGTCAATGTAACCCATTATCAACTTGTACCACCTCTTGGGATCCTTAGGGGGATGATACTTAGCTATGGGGGCGGGCGAATCGTCCCCGATGAATTCCATGAGGAGAACGTTGTTTTTAAAGGCTATGGGCTCTGGTGCCGGTATTCCCATTCTCCTCGCTGTCCAGAGGTTCCTGAACTCCTTCTCGGTCCAAGCGTAGACCAACTTCTTCTTCTCCTTCCCTATATAAGGAAACCTGGAGTCCCCTTTTATATACTTCCACATGTTCCTGAAGTTGGAGGTTTCTATCTTGTAGATTTTCGCTACTATTTTCCCCCCTTCCTTGGTGTACAACAAGTAAACATCGGATTCTTTCCCGGTCTTTATGGGCCCTCCAATGGTCCTGAAGTACTTCTTGGATAACTGGTAGAGGGTCATGATGGTCCTGTTGTCGAATACTTTCTGATAAACCTTAAATTCCTCTTTCATATCTCCTCAAACTTCAAGTATCCTTTCCTCTTGAGCCAATCTATCTGGGCTGCTGTGTACTTGAAAATGACATCCCCCCTATCCTTCTGTATCTCCCAGGGCTTCACGATGACGACATCTCCGGGCTTCACCCATATCCTCCTCGCGTACCTTCCCGGGACCCTACAAAGCCTCCTGACACCATCAGAACACTTCACGTACATCTTCCTACAACCCAACATTTGTTCGACTATCCCGAACACCTCTTCTCCTTCCGGGAGCTTTACCCTTATCTCTTCCATATCAAGGGAGAAATGCGTCCTGGTTTAAAAAGCATTACTCCAGCATGATCACCATTTGAGCGTGAGCCACCTTTCCTATGTGCTTCACGTTCTCTGGATCAACGAGCCCAGCTTTTATCCCCAGTTCTACGGAGTTCTTCCCCACGAAATTGGCTATGGTGGCCCTCTCTAACCAACTCTTAGCTTCTTCTTCTCCGACCAGTTCCCCCTCGTAGAACCTGGGATTCACGAAGAACTCCACTTCCCCTTCTTTCAGCGTCCTTCCCACCAACTCTGGATCGCACAAAGCCACTATGACCTCTCTTATCCCATACCTCACGACTTCATGGACCTTCATCATGTACTTCATTTTATCGTCCTCACAGGCCTCCATGCGCCGCAGGCGGTACACCTTAATATGCTTATTCTTCCTTCCTTCACGATCTTGGTGTCAGGCTTGCCACATTCCTTGCAGAGCACGAACTCTTGCACGTATTTCTCCAACTTCTTCTGTAGGAGGGAGTTCGAAAATCTCCCCACGAAGACCGCCCTCTGGTCCTCCAGGACCCCCACGGTCGCCAACTCCCTATCGAAGAACTTCATCACGTGTTTCGGATTCCTGTTCAGGTAATTACAGATCTTCAGGAAGTTGTGGACGATCGTCTTATTACCTTGAATGGAGGAGGAGACAGAAGGTATCTCAAATCTCTCCTTATCCTTCACTTCTTTAGGGACTAGGCTCATCGCCCTCTTCAAGAGTTCCTCGTACTTCATTCTAACACCTTATACCTCCTAGGCTTTGGCTCATATATAAAACCATCCTTCAACAGGGAGAATAACAGCTCCTCCAACCCCTTCTCACTCAATTTCAACTTCTCCCTTATGGCCTCGAACTCTGCCCCTTCCCTCTCATCCAACTCCTTTATGATCCTGATCAATTCCTTCCTCTTTTCCTCATCTACTATGTACTCCTCCGCCACTTCCACGGGTTTCACCTCAATCTTCCTCATGAGCTCCAGCTTTCTCAGGATGTACCAATTGGGATTCCTTATCACCCTCACGATCTCGGGAGAGATGTAACACCTTTCTTCATATCTCTTCAACTTCCCAATGACATCGATGATGTCTCCTTCTCTTATCTTTTCCAACAACTTCACTTCATCCCCAAAGCCCTTCACTCCCATGACTCCCGTTTCATCATCTATGGTCAAGAAGCAAAAACCCGGCCCCTTCTTCACCTGAACCACTGTCCCCATGACCCTCACCCTCACCACCTCCAACCCATTTATGATGGCCTTGTTCTCCTTCCACTCCGCCCTCTCGATGTCTTTTATCTCTAACTTGTAGGCCACGAACCTCGAAGTGAACATCAACTCAACCTCCTCAAGAAGCCGTGCTTTGGCTCGAAGATCTCCCCATCCCTCTTCATTTTATCTATCACTTCTTCTGCCTTGGCCTCATCTATCCCCCTTTCCTTCGCTTCTTTCAAGATCTCCCTCAAGGGTATGTTCTCCCCGAATTTCTCCTCCAATTCCGCCATGATCTCCCTTATGAGGATGATCCTGCTCCTCTGGGTTGCGGTTATCCCTGTCACGATTCTGTCTATGTCTATCTCCCCTGTCTCTGGGTCCAGCCCAACCTGCCTTAAGTAATACCTCACGAGGGAGATGGCCCTCTTGGCATCGTCCACCTTCACCTTGTCCCTTAGTAGCAATCTCGCGCTCGCCTCACTCAGCCTTATAAT